>JASHVM010000561.1:0-3981 GCA_030044595.1 Streptosporangiaceae bacterium | reverse complement strand
GTGAGGCCGTTGGCGTCGGTGAGCAGGCTCACGCCGCCGATCATCCGGGCCTTCAGCACATCCGGCCCGGCCGCGACCGGCTGCGTCTTCGGGGCGGCGACGTCGGCCCCGAGCAGCACGAGCGCGACGACCGAGACGCCCGCAACCGCGGGCAGCAGGTAGCGCTGGAGGCTGCGGGCCAGCGGCAGCCCGGGCGCCGCGGCGACGGCCAGCACGGCGAAGGCGGCGACGTCGATGATCCCGGAGACGATCCCGGCCGTGGTGCGTACCTCGGTGAAGCCGAACAGGCCGACCCGCAGCGACAGCAGGTAGCCGCCCAGGGTGGCCAGGGCGAACCCGGCGCCGGCGGCGGCGGCCAGCCGGCTGCCGGTGGCCACGATCGCGATGGCCAGCGCGAACGCGGCGATCACCTGCAGCAGGAACAGCCAGCCGATGGTCGGTATGGTCCGGTAACCGGTCAGGTACAGATCCAGGTGAATGGCTCCCGAAGCGACCAGCAGCGCCGCCCCGGCGATCCCTGGCCAGGACCGCCGGGGCAGTGCGGCCCCCGTATTGCTCCCCATACCCATCACCACGTGCCGGTCGGACCGCTGGTTCAACCTCCGGCGTACGCCTTATCCAGCGCGGCGATATCGAACTTGGTCATGCCCAACATGGCCTGCGTGACCCTGGTCACCTTGTCGGGGTCCGGGTCGCCGATCATGTCGAAGAACACCGTCGGGACGATCTGCCAGGACAGCCCGAACTTGTCCGTCAGCCAGCCGCAGGCGACCTCCCGGCCGCCTTCGGACAGGCTGTCCCAGTAGTAGTCGACCTCGGCCTGGTCCGCGCAGGGGACCACGATCGAGACGGCTGGGCTGAACGTGTACTGCGGCCCGCCGTTCAAGGCGGAGAACCTCTGGCCGTTCAGCTCGAAATCCACCAGCATCACCGCGCCGACCGGGCCGGGCCCCGCCTCGGTGTACCGGTGGACGGCGCCGAGCCTGGAGCCGGGGAAGATGCCGGTGTAGAAGTTTGCGGCCGTTTCGGCCTCCGTGTCGAACCACAGGCAGGTGGTAAACGCCTGGTCACTCATTGTTCCTCCTCGTGTCCTGGTGTGCTGCCTGTGCAACGAGCTCCGGGCCCGAAACTCATCGCGGGGGCGTCCCCGCGAGCAGAACGCTCCGGGATTCTCACCAGCCGAGTTGCCTGAGCCGGCGGTCGTCGATGCCGAAATGGTGGGCGACCTCGTGGATGACGGTCCGCCGGACCTGGTCGGCGACCTCCTGATCGGTGCGGCAGATTGCGCAGATGGCCAAGCGGTAGATGGTGATCCGGTCGGGCAGCACCCCGGCGTACTGCGACGTGCGGCTGGTCAGCGGGACGCCCTGGTAGAGCCCGAGCAGGCCGGGCGGGCCCGGGCCGTGCTCGACCGTCACCGCGACGTTGTGCATCAGCCGGCCGAGGTCCTCGGGCAGCTCGTCCAGCGCCGTGACGACCATTTCCTCGAAACGGCCGGGTTCGACTTGGATCACCAGGCCGTTGCCTTGCGCCGTGTCGCGGTCGTGAGCAGGAAATACACGTCGGTGGGTCTATCCGGAGGCCGCCGGCGGGTGCCACACCTGAACCGTCAGCGTGCTGTTGCGGTGCGCCCGCTGACCGGGTGCTGGCGTCTGCCCGACGACGAGGCCCTCAACCGGCATCGGGTGCGGCGTCAGCTGGACCGAGTCCACGTGCAGGCCGACCCGGGCGGCGGCCTCCATGCACGCGCGGTAGAACAGTCCTCTCAGATCCGGCACCACCACCCGCGAGGGCGGGTCAGGGTACGCCTGCAGCGCTTCCACGTCCGCCTCGGACCACCCCGCGCCCAGGCTGACATCGGGACCCAGCGGGCCCCGCGATGGCGCGGCCAGCCCTTCGCCGGGCCGGCGAAAGCCGATCTGCTCGTCGTACGACTGCCGGGCGCCGGGGTCGGCGAGGACGCGCCAGGCCTGCTCCACCGCCTGCCGCGCCCGGGCCGCGGCCGACTGCACGTCCGGCGGTGTCTCCGGCTGCGTGGCCGGCTGAAGGATGGCCCGTCTGGCCAGCCACGCCTGGCGGATGTCGTCGGGCGGCGCGTCCGGCAGTACGCCAAGTACGTCATACCACGTGATCAGGCTGGTCATCGGCCCCCCATGGTGGGCCAGGCACGCGTTGATGGCATGGACGAACGTTACTGCGTCCGGGGCGCGGGAACCATGGTCGGCTCGGGGACCCGGGCGCGGCCGGAGAATTCGCGCCGAAATACGGCACGCTGGGACGCGGTAGCATCTGTGGGGCAAGCTCCGCTCACCGCCGACTAGGAGCAGATCGACATGTCTCTCTTCCAACGGGCGCACGACGTCCTCGCGGCCAAGGCCAACAAGGCGCTCGACTCCGCAGAAAAGCCCGACGAAATGCTCGATCTCTCCTACGAGCAGATGCTCGATCAGCTCACCAAGGTGCGTCAGGCGCTGGTATCCGTGGCCGCCTCGCGCAAGCAAATCGAGCTGCAGGAGCAGCAGTTGCAGCACACGGTGGACCACCTGCAGGACCAGGCCAAGAAGGCGCTCGCGCTGGGCAAGGAAGACCTCGCACGGGAGGCCCTGTCCCGCAAGGCCGCGGCCCAGGCGCAGATCGACGGCCTGGAACCGCAGCACCAGCAGCTCGCCGAGCAGGAGCAGAAGCTCGAGCAGACGCTGCAGGCGCTGCAGCAGAGGGTCAACACCTTCCGGACGCAGAAGGAAACGCTGAAGGCGCAGTACACCGCGGCGAGCGCGATGACCTCCGTGAACGAGGACGTGGCGGGAATCTCGAGCACCCTGTCTGATTCAGGGGCAGAGCTGGCCCGGGCCCAGGACAAGATCGCCTCGATGCAGGCCCGCGCGGGCGCCCTCGACGAGCTGCTGCAGTCCGGGGTGCTCGAGGACGTCGGCGGGGACACCGACGACATCCAGAAGGAGCTCGACCAGGCCGGAACGGATGCCGACGTGGACAGCGAGCTCGCCGCCCTCAAGGCGCAGATCGGCCCGGGCAGCTCGCCGCCGGAGCTGACCAGCAGCTGACGTCCGGCCAGGTCTGGGCGGTCAACGGATGAATCGCATCCGTCGATCACCTGCGGAAATCGCCAAAACCACAAAATCTGCTTACAAATCTTTTATAGACCGCTCTTTTGCGTTACTCTCGCCCGGAGTCGGCTCGCCCAACCAGCCAACCCGACAAAAGGGAACAAATCTGCCGGAATGACCGGCCCGTGTCCCCCGATCGGGCTCAGCTGTCGACACACAAGGAGCCTGAATGCTGCGACGGTGGTGCATTCTGCTCGTTACGCTCGCCTTGACCGTCGGCACGGCGCTCGCCGCGAGCAGCGCATCGGCGGCGACGACGGCTGCGGGGCGGTTCGCTCCCGGCGGGCCGATCCACCTGATCGGCGGCGGGCGGGCGCACGCGCTGGGCATCGGCCACCAGGCCGACAGCGCGAACTGGTCTGGTTACGCGGCGACTACCGGCACCTTCACGAGCGTCTCGGCGAGCTGGACCCAGCCCGCTGGTACCTGCAGTCAGGGCGACCAGTACGCCGCCTTCTGGGTGGGTCTCGACGGCTACTCCAGCCGCACCGTCGAGCAGACCGGCAGCGAGGTCGACTGCATCGGAGGCACCGCCGAGTACTACGCCTGGTACGAGATGTACCCGGGCCCGGCGACGGACTACTCCAGCACCGTCAAGGCCGGCGACCACTTCACCGCCACGGTGACGTACCTGAGCGGTGAGAAGTTCAGCCTTTACGTCGCCGACACCACCGAAGGCTGGAGCCATACCACCGACGCGAGCCTGGGCCAGATGCCGTCCCTGTCCTCCGCCGAGGTCATCGTCGAGGCGCCGTGGGGCACCGCGAGCGGCGGCATCATGCCGCTGACCGACTTCGGCACGATGAGCTTCAGCGGGTCGACCGCCAACGGCTCGGCCATCGGCAACGCAGGCGGG
>JASHVM010000560.1:0-2522 GCA_030044595.1 Streptosporangiaceae bacterium | reverse complement strand
GCGAGGGATCCGCAGTTGCGTGAGATCGCGGTGTTCGGCGGCAGCGCTCACCCCGCGCTGACCGCCGAGATCTGCGCGTTCTTGGGCGTGCCGCAGCAGCCGGTGCTGCTGGAGCGGTTCGCGAACGACTGCCTGGAGGTCCAGCTGCAGGCCAACTGCCGGGAGCGGGACGTGTTCATCATCCAGCCGCTGGTCCGGCCGGTGCAGGAGCATCTGGTCGAGCTGCTGCTGATGACCGACGCGGCCCGCGGCGCGTCCGCCGCGCGGGTGACCGCGGTGATACCGCACTACGCGTACGCCCGGTCGGACAAGAAGGACAAGCCGAGGATTTCCATCGGCGCCCGGCTCGTCGCCGACCTGCTGGTCACCGCAGGCGTCAACCGGGTCCTCACGCTGAACCTGCACTCGCCGCAGGTGCACGGGTTCTTCTCGGTGCCGGTCGATCACCTGCACGCGCTGCGCGAGCTCGCGAGCTACTTCGGCGGCCGGGACCTGTCCGGCACCGTCGTGGTCTCGCCCGACCTGGGCTACGCCAAGAGCGCGGCCGCGTTCGCCCGCAGGCTCGGACTGCCGGTCGCCGCGGGCGCGAAGGAGCGGATCAGCGACACCGAGGTGCGGATCACCGCCATCATCGGGGACGTGTCCGGCCGGGACGTGATCATCCTGGACGACGAGATCTCCCGCGGCACCACCGTGTTCGAACTACTCGACCGGCTGCACGAGCAGGAAGCGCGCTCGGTGGCCGTGGCCTGCACGCACGGCCTGTTCGCCGACAACGCGCTGGACAAGCTGGCCGCCGCGGACGTGACCGAGGTGGTGTGCACCAACACGGCCCCGGTCCCGGAGGACCACCCGAAGCTGCACGTGCTGTCGGTGGCCCCCGCGCTGGCCGAGGCGATCAACCGCATCCACAACGGCGAGTCGGTCAGCGCCCTGTTCGACCAGTAGCGCCCGGCCGCAGAAGACCGTGTAGCGCCCGGCCGCAGAAGACCGTGGACAGTTACCCCGCGAATCCCGGGGGTTTGTGTCCACGATAAGGCGGAACCGCCCGCTCTGGCCGTCTGCACGATCCAGGCCAGGACCAGGGCTTCCTCGCGCCAGGCGTCGTACCGGCCGCTGCGGCCTCCGTGGCCCGCCCCCATCTGGATCTTGAGCAGGAACGGCCCGCCCTTGGCGGTGGCCCGCAGCCGGGCCGTCCACTTGGCGGGCTCGTGGAATCGCACCCGGGTGTCGTTCAGCCCGCCGAGGGCGAAGATCGGCGGGTAGGCCTGCCCGGTGACGTTCTCGTACGGCGAGTACGACTTCATGTACGCGTAGACCTGCGGGTCATGCAGCGGGTCGCCCCACTCTTCCCATTCGGTGACGGTCAGCGGCAGCGACGGGTCCAGGATCGAGTTCAGCGCGTCGACGAACGGCACGTTGGCCACGATGCCGGCGAAGGACTCCGGCGACATGTTCGCCACCGCGCCCATCAGCAGGCCGCCCGCTGAGCCGCCCCGCGCGACCAGCCGCTCCCGGGACGTCCACCCCTCGCGGACCAGGTGCTCCGCGCAGGCGATGAAGTCGGTGAACGTGTTCATCTTGCGCAGCAGCTTCCCGTCGGTGTACCAGGACCGGCCCATCTCCCCGCCGCCCCTGACGTGCGCGATCGCGTAGACGAAACCCCGGTCGAGCAGCGAGAGCACGGGAACGGAGAAGCCCGGGTCCCTCGAGGCCTCGTAGCTGCCGTAGCCGTTCAGCAGGCAGGGCGCGCTGCCGTCGCGCGGGGTGTCCTTGCGGCAGACCAGCGAGACGGGAATCCGCGTGCCGTCGCTCGCCACCGCCCATTCCCGGTGCTCCTGGTAGTCCTCGGGCCGGTAGGGCACGCCCGCGGGCGACGGAAGAACCGGCTGGCGCTTGAGCAAGGTCAGCCCGCCGGTGGCCATGTCGCAGTCGTAGACCGAGTCCGGCGTCACCAGCGAGGTATACGACAGCCGGAACCGGGTGGCCTGGAAGTCGGGGTTCGGCCCCGGCCCGACCCGGTAGACCGGCTCGGGGAAGGCGATCTCATGCTCGCCGCCGCGGCGCAGGATCCTGAGCCCGGTCAGCCCGTCGCGCCGGAAGTGCACCATGGTGTAGTCCGCGAACGCCGCCAGGCCCAGCAGCCGGGTATCGGCCCGGTGCGGGACCAGCGGGGTCCACCGGCCCGGATCGGCCAGCGGAGCGCTGGCGATCTCGAAGTTGTCCGCGTCCCGGTTGTGCAGGATGAGCAGCCGGTCTCTGGCGTGGTCCACTTGATAGTCGACGCCCTGCCTGCGCGGCGCCACCACGGTAAACGCGGCGTCCGGCGTCGACGCGTCCAGCAGCCACACCTCGCTGGTCAGCACGCTGACGGAGGTGATGAGCAGGAGGCGCTCGCTGCGGGTCAGGCTGACGTAGGCGTGGAAGCGCTCGTCGGGCTCCTCGAACACGATCGTGTCGTCGGCGGCGGGGGTGCCGATGCGGTGCCGCCAGACCCGGTAGGGGCGCCAGGCCAGGTCGAC
>JASHVM010000559.1:0-9645 GCA_030044595.1 Streptosporangiaceae bacterium | reverse complement strand
CGACGAGCCCGCACTCGGGGAGCTCGGCGCCGCGGTACGGCGGACGCGGCTGGCTCGCGGCGCCTGGGTCGACCTTCGTCCCGGATGGCTGGCAGGCTCCGGTGCGGTGTTCTCCCGGCTGGTCGAGACGGTGCCGTGGCGGGCGGAGAAACGGCACATGTACGACCGGGTCGTGGACGTTCCGCGGCTGCTCTGCTTCTACGGAGAAGACGAGCCGCTGCCCGACCCGGCGCTGACGGCCGCGCGGGAGGCGCTGAACGCGCACTACGGGCCGGAACTCGGCGAGCCGTTCCGCACCGCGGGACTGTGCCTGTACCGCGACGGGCGGGACAGCGTGGCCTGGCATGGCGACCGGTACGGGCGGGGCAGGACCGAGGACACCATGGTGGCCATCTTGTCGCTGGGCGCGCCGCGGGCGTTCACGCTGCGGCCGCGCGGCGGAGGTACATCGAGGCGGTACGAGATCGGCCACGGAGACCTGCTGGTGATGGGCGGAAGCTGCCAGCGGACCTGGGAACACGCGGTGCCGAAGACGGCGCAGGCGGTCGGGCCGCGGATCAGCGTGCAGTTCCGTCCCCGCGACGTCCGCTGAGAGCGGGCCGGGAGCGGCCGCGAGAATAGGCCCCGTGGTCTTCGTGGAGACCGGGCGTGTCGGCGTCCTCGAGGTGGAGGACGCGGCGATCGAGGACCGCACCGACCTGGTGGTGCGGCTGACGTCGAGCGCGATCCGCGGGACCGACCTGTACACCTACGACGTCGCGCAATCAGCGGAAGTCCCGGCTGGGCACGGCCGCAACGATCCGGAGCGGGCGCAGGACGGCGGCGACCAGGTTGACCGCGCCGCCGGTACGCTCGACCCGGCCGCGGATGAGCAGCGCGGGCGCGGACGCGGCCATCCGGCGGTGCCGTTCCCAGACCTGGGGCGGGCAGATGACGTTCACCATGCCGGTCTCGTCCTCCAGGCTGATGAACACGACCCCGCGCGCGGTGGGCGGGCGCTGCCGGTGGGTGACCAGGCCGGCCACGGCCACGTCGGAATCGGCGACGGCTGACCGGACCGCCGACGCAGGGGTCACCTGCCGCGCCGCGAGCGAGGCCCTGATGTGAGCCACCGGGTGGGTGCCGTACGTCCCCGTGGCCCACAGGTCGGCCAGCGTCTCCTCGGCCGGTGTCATGGACGGCAGCGGGGGCGAGGACTCAGGGTCCAGCCCGATGGTGGTGCCGGGCAGGTGCCCCTCCCGTACCGAGGCGGCGGCACCGGCCGCCCACAGCGCGGCGCGCCTGCTCAGCCCGAAGCACCCGAACGCACCCGCGGTGGCGAGCGCCTCCAGCGCGGCGGCCGACAGCGCGGTCCGGGACGCGAAATCCTCCAGGTCCCGGTAGGGACGCCCGGCGGCCACCTGCCCGGCCGCCCGGGTCCCTAGGTTGCGCACCCCGGACAGGCCGAGCCGGATCGCCGAAGGGGTCCCTTCGAGCGTGGCCAGGGCATCGCTCGCGTTCACGTCCACGCCCAGGACGGTGACCCCGTGCCGCCGCGCGTCGTTGATCAGGCTGTGCGGGGCGTAGAACCCCATCGGCTGGTTCCGCAGCAGGGCGGTGGTGAACGCGGCCGGGTAGTACCGCTTCAGCCACGCGCTCGCGTACACCAGGTACGCGAAGCTGATCGCGTGCGACTCGGGAAACCCGTAACTGGAGAAGGCGAGGATCTTGGCGTAGATGTCCTCGGCTATTCCGGTGCCGATGCCGCGCTCGGCCATCCCGTCGAGCAGCCGCTGGCGGAGTTCGGTGATGCGCTCCGGGGCCCGTTTGGCGCTCATCGCCTGGCGCAGCCGGTCGGCCTCGGCGGGCGTGAATCCCGCGCAGTCGATGGCCAGCTGCATCATCTGCTCCTGGAACAGCGGTACGCCGAGCGTCTTGCCGAGCGCCGCGCGCATGGACTCGTGCGGCATCGCCGCCTCCTCCAGGCCGTCGCGCCGGCGCAGGTAGGGATGGACGGAACCGCCCTGGATCGGTCCCGGCCTGATCAGTGCCACCTCGATGACCAGGTCGTAGAACTCCTTGGGCCGCAGCCGCGGCAGGGTGGCCATCTGCGCGCGGGATTCCACCTGGAACACGCCCACCGTGTCCGCCTCGGACAGCATCTGGTAGACGGCCGGGTCCTCCTGCGGGATCGAGGACATCGACCACCGCTCACCGTGATGTTCGGCGACCAGATCGAAGCAGTCGTGCAGGGCGGCCAGCATGCCCAGGCCGAGCAGGTCGAACTTGACCAGGCCCGCGTAGGCGCAGTCGTCCTTGTCCCACTGCAGCACGGTGCGGCCGGGCATCCGCGCCCACTCGACCGGGCATACCTCCCCCACCGGCCGGTCGCAGATCACCATGCCGCCGGAATGGATGCCGAGGTGACGGGGTAGCCGCTGCATCTGCGCGGCCAGGCCCGCCACGGCCTCGGGCACGCCGTCCGGATCGCGGCCGCCGGCCGACAGCAACTCCCCGGCGACGGCGTCTCCCGGCCCGATCTGCCGTGCCCACGCGTCCAGTTGCGCCGGCGAGAACCCGAGCGCACGTCCCGCGTCCCGCAGCGCCAGCCGGGGCCGGTACGAGATCACGTTGGCGACCTGCGCGGCCCGGTCCCGGCCGTACTGGCGGTAGACGTACTGGATGACCTCCTCACGGCGCCGGTGCTCGATATCCAGGTCGATGTCTGGCGGGCCGTCGCGGCCTTCGGAAAGGAACCGCTCGAACAGCAGGTGATGCGAGACCGGATCGACGTTAGTGACGCCGATCGCGTAGCACACCGCCGAGTTCGCCGCCGATCCCCGGCCCTGGCACAAGATGTCGTGCTTCTCGCAGAACTCCACGATGTCGTGCACGATCAGGAAGTAGCCGGGAAATTCCAGATGCTCGATCACCTCGAGTTCCCTGGCGATCTGCTGGTACGCGCCTGGCACCCGCTCATCACCGGGCGGCCCGTAACGCGCCGTGGCCTTCTGCGCGACGAGCTCGCGCAGCCAGGACGCCTCCGTGTGACCGGCGGGGACGGGAAAATCGGGCAGGTTCGGCGCGATCACCGTGAGGTCGAACGCGCACTCGCGTCCCAGCGCCACGGTCCGCTCGAGCACGCCCGGGTAGCGCCGCAGCAGCGCGGCCATCTCCGCGCCGGGACGCAGGTAGGCCGTGCCCGCCGCGGGCAGCCAGCCGTCCAGCTCGTCGAGGCTGCGCCGGGCCCGGATCGCGGCCAGCGCCTGGCCGAGCCGGGCTTGACCGGGCACCGCGTAGTGCACGTTGCCGGTGGCCACCACGTCGACGTCCGCGGCCGCGGCGAGCCGGGCCAGCGCGTCGTTGCGCTCGTCATCGCCGGGATCGTGGTGGCAGTTCAGCTCGACCATCACGTTCTCGTGGCCGAACACCTCGGTGAGCGCCGCCAGCTCCCGCCAGGCCGCACCCGGACCGCCGGCGGCGAGCGCGGCGGGGACCTGCCCCTTGCGGCATCCGGTCAGCACCACCCAGTGGCCGCCGTGCGCGCCGGCCAGCACGCCGGTGTCGTAGACCGGCCGTCCCTTCTCTCCCCCGGCCAGCTGGGCGGCGCTGATCACCGCGCATAGCGTTCGGTACCCTTCCGGGTCGCGGGCTAGGACCAGCAGGTGACGGCCTTCCGGATCGGGCACGCCGGCCTGGGCGGAGGGTAGGCCAAGGCTGAGCTCGGCGCCGAACACCGTGTTCAGGCGGATCCCGTGGTCGCGGAGCTTCGCCGTCGCCTGCGCGAACTGCGGAACCCCGTACATCCCGTCGTGGTCGGTGAGGGCGAGCGCCTCGAGCCCGAGCCGGGCGGCTTCGGCGGCAAGCTCGCCGGGGGTGGATGCCCCGTCGAGGAAGCTGTAGCAGGAGTGGCAGTGCAGCTCGGCCCACGGGACGCCCCCCGCTCTGCTAGCTTCCGGGGGGACGACCCCCCTGGGACCCCCCGCTCGGCTGGCTTCCGGCACCGGGGCCAGCCGCGGGGCCGACGGCGCGGTTTCAGGGTCGGCGTGGTGCCCGGCGGGCGGCTGGCCTTCCGCGCGCCAGGTCATGCGCCGCCACAGCTCCCGCCACGGGACCGGCGGGTTATCCCAGCCCACGACCGGCCCTCACCGGTAGGCCGCCTCGATCAGCCAGCGGCCGTCCTGTACCGCCGCCAGCCAGGCCCGCCCATCGCCGGTCAGCAGCTGGAACCTGGCGCGCCGCCGCGCGGCGGGCGGGTCCCACCAGCGCTCGGACAGCGGCCACGGCCCGGCCCAGCCGGTGACCCGCAGCGGCGGCTCCCCCTCGGCCGCTAGCCAGGCCGGCGCCGCCGATACGACGCAGCGCCCGGTGACGGTGACCGCGTTCCCGGCATCGTCGGTCACTTCCGCCTCACGGGCGAAGGGGTACACCACACCGGGCGCCGGACCCATGACCTGCCCGGGCCAAGGCTGGCCCGCAGCCAGGCGGGGCTCTCTTTTTTCCCCGAACGGGACGGGTGTTACCCGCTGGGAAACATCTCTCCCGCCGCCCAGGACGGGGCGCAGCACCGCCTCGTGCCCCAGCATGGCCTGAACCCGCATGGCGGCCCGCGCCACCTGGCCGCTGACCACGGTCTCTCCCCAGAGCGCCAGCTGGTGCCCGGTCGCCTGGATGATCTGGTCCGGTACCAGCCGCAGCACGGCAATGCCCCCGTCAGCGGTGTCCGCGCTGCCGTCCGCGCCGCCCAGCGGTACGCGCCAGCCGGCCAGCTGCCAGCGGACCCGGTCGGCGACCCCGGCCGCGGACAGCAGCCCGTCGTGCCGCCACAGCCTGCGGCTTTCCCGGCCGTCCGCCCAGGCGGCCTGGACCTGCACGCGGACGCAGGTCAGCCCGCGGACGGCGAGGCCGTCGTGCATCTGCTCCGCAAGCGCCTTGGCCGCGAACACCACCGGCTCGGCCAGCGTCTGCGGCGGATCAAACTCCTGGGCCACGGACAGGTCCTCGGCCGGCGGGCGAACCGCCAGCGGCCGGGAGCCCAGGCCGCGGGCCAGCTGGTGCGCGGTCTCCCCCACGGCGCCGAACCTGCTGGCCACGTCGCTAGCGGGCAACGCGGCCAAGTCTCCCAGCGTCCGCAGGCCGAGCCGGCTCAGCAGCCCGGCCAGGTCCTGATCCTCCAGGACGCCCACCGGCTGCCGGGCCAGGAACTGCGCCGTCCGGCCCGGCGGGACCAGCAGCACCGGGCCGGAGCTGGCCGGGCTGGCGACCCGGGCGGCCAGCAGCGCGGCGAACAGCCCGTCGGCGGCGCCGACCCTGGGCTGGGTGCCGAGATCCTCCACCACGGCAATGATCTGGCTGGCCAGCACGGTCTCACCGCCGAAGTAGCGCGCCGGCCCACGGGCACCGAACGCGCACACCCCAGGTTCCACCGCCTCCACGCGGGGGCAGAACCTGGTCACCGCCGCGATCACCCGCTCGAACAACCGTGCCGCCTCGTGATCGGGCGCGCTCACGCCTGGCTGGCGCTTGTTCTCGGGGGGCGCGGCCGGGCCGGATCCCTCGGGGCGGCACAGTTCCGGGCAGCGCACGACCACGACCCGCGGGACTCCAGGTTCGAGGGCACCGGGTTCACCAGCACCGGGTTCACGAGCACCACGCCGCCGCGGCCTCACCCCGCGCTTACCGCCCGCAGCCGGCGGGTGGCCCCGGCGAACGGCAGGCCTACCGCAGGGATGTCCGTTGCAGGAATATCCGCGGGGTCGGCCACGGTGACGCTGCCGTCTTCGGCCGGCAGCCAGAGCCAGCGCGTGCGCGTCACGGCCGCTTCCCCGCGGCCGTCGGCCACCACCTCCGCGCAGCACGCCCGGAGCCGGCCGTACCCGTCGCCGAGTCCCGTCCACCCCTGGGTGACGACCCGGAGGCGGGCCTGCGCCCCCGGCCAGTCCCCGGCCACCAGCAGCGCACCCCGCCCGCGCCGGAGCGTCGCCTCGAGGCGCTGCCGGACCTGGGCGGGCGCCCGCGTGGGCGGCCGCAGCAAGACGAGCTCGCACCCGTCGAGCAGCGACGCCACCACCTGCGGCCAGGCGCTCCCCGGATCCGGGACCAGCAGGGTCCGCTCCGCGTCCAGGCCCAAGCCCACCGCGGACAGCACGCCCGCCTCGGGCACCCCGGTGATCCCGCACCAGGCCCCGTCCGCTGAGGCGCCGACCACGAGGGCCAGGGCCAGCAAGCCGAACTCAGCCACGGCCACCACCGACCCGCGAGCCAGCCCGCCCCGCGGCAGTAGCTCGCGCAGCGCTGGCAGGACCGGCAGGACCCCGCGGTCGGGACAGGCGGCAGGGATCCCCACGGCCGTCGATGGCGCGGGATAGCCCGCCGGTATCCGCCTGATTTCCGCAGGCGCTCTCCCCATCCCGTCAAGTATCGAACATAGATTCGTTTGCGTCAACCGGGAGCATCCGCCAAAAACCGGACTAAGCGTACGGCGCAGCTATGTATCAGGCGCGGCAGATACCAGGTAACGGGGAACTTGCCGGGAGTCGCGCGACGGGGAGGGAATACTACTCCGCGAGGAGTTCAGCCACGCGATCGCTCGCGCGACGTACCACCGGGACGACGCGCACCTGTTCTGGCGGCTGAAGGCGCTCGCCCACTTCCTGGCCGCCCAGCATGGGCTTGACCTTGACCCTGCGTCAACCTTGCACCATGGCGGCATGACCACATCTCATACCCAAGTTTCGTCGCGGGGGACGACCCGGGCGGTCATGACCACGGGGCTGCGCAAGTCCTTCGGCGATCACGTGGTACTCGACGGGATCGACCTGGACGTGACCGAGGGCACGATCTACGCCCTGCTCGGGCCGAACGGCTCAGGCAAGACCACGACCGTCCAGATCCTTTCCACCCTGCTGGCCCCCGACGCGGGCACCGTGCGCGTAGCCGGCCACGACTTGACGGTCGAACCGGACAAGATCCGCGCCGCGATCGGCGTCACCGGCCAGTTCTCCGCGGTGGACAACCTGCTCACCGGGCAGGAGAACCTCGTCCTGATGGCGGACCTGCACCACCTGGGCCGGGCCGAGGGCCGACGACGCGCCGCCGAGCTGCTCGGCCGGTTCGATCTGGCCGAGGCGGCCGGCCAGGTGGCCGCGACCTATTCCGGCGGCATGCGCCGCCGGCTCGACCTGGCGATGACCCTGGTGGGCGAGCCACGCCTGATCTTCCTCGACGAGCCCACCACCGGCCTGGATCCGCGCAGCCGGCGCACGATGTGGGAGATCATCCGTGAGCTGGCCGACCGCGGCGTAACGATCTTCCTGACCACGCAGTACCTGGAGGAGGCCGACCAGCTGGCCGACCGTATCGCGGTCCTCGATCACGGCAGGCTGGTCGCCCAGGGCACGGCAGAAGAGCTCAAGCGCCTGATTCCCGGTGGCCACGTCCTGCTGCGGTTCGGCGACCCGGACGCCCTGGAGCGGGCCGCCCAGATCCTCGGCGCGACGGCGGGGGACGAAGATGCGCTCACGCTGCAGGTCCCCTACGACGGCGGCATCCAGTCCCTGAAGGACTTGCTCGGCCAGCTCGATGAGGACGCGGTCGCGGCCGAAGGACTATCGGTGCACACGCCCGACCTCGATGACGTCTTCCTGGCCGTCACCGGCCGTCCCCAGGCCGGCCCGCACCCCGAGGAGAAGACCTCGCGATGACCACTGTCGCCTACGCCGTGCGCGATTCGGCCACGATGTTCCGCCGCGACCTGCGCCATTCGCTGCGCTTCCCGATGATGACGATCAGCGGCATAGCGGTGCCGGTCATCTTGCTGCTGCTGTTCGTGGGCGTCTTCGGCCACGCGCTCGGGGCCGCCCTGGCCGCCCAATCGGCCAGTGGCAAGTACGTCGACTACCTCTTGCCAGGCATCCTGGTCATGACCGCCGGCTTCGCCGCCGAGGCGACGGCGATAAACGTTTGCAACGACATGAACGAAGGCATCATCCCCCGGTTCCGCACGATGGCGATCTCGCGTGCCTCGGTGCTGACCGGGCAGGTCGCCGGGAGCACGGTCCGGACGATGATCAGCGCGGTTCTGGTCATCGGGGTCGCGCTGCTGCTCGGGTTCCGGTCCTCCGCCGGGCCGACGGCCTGGATCGCGGTGGCCGGAGTGTTCGCGATGCTCACCGTCGCGCTCACCTGGCTGACCGTCGCGTTCGGCCTGCTCGCCAAGACTCCCGCGGGCGCGAACAGCCTCGCGCTCATTCCCGCCTTCCTGCCGTTCATCAGCAGCGCGTTCATCCCCACCAGGGCCATGTCCGGCGAGGGTGTGCGCTGGTTCGCGGCGAACCAGCCCTTCACCCCGGTCATCGACACGCTGCGGGGACTGCTGACCGGCACCGCGACCGGCCACAGCGCTGTCCTGGCCGTGGCCTGGTGCGCGGGCCTGGCCCTGGCCGGGTACCTGTGGGCCCGCGCGCTGTACAACCGGACCCGGCGCTCGTGACCGCCGAGACTGTACGGAACGATCGAGACGGCAGCCAAGGGAGGTCGTCGATGCTCACCATTGGCCAGCTCGCGGAGCACGTCGGGGTCACGGTCCGGGCCGTGCGCCACTACCACCACTGTGGCCTGCTGGCCGAGCCGGACCGCGACGCGTCCGGCTACCGCCGGTACGACGCGCAGGCCGTGGTCGACCTGATCCAGATCAAAACCCTGGCGGACGCCGGCGTGCCCCTGGCCCGCATCAAGGAGTTGATCACCGCCCCGCCCGGCGAATTCTCCGACGCCATCGCGCAGATCGACGAAGGGCTGAAGGGCAAGATCCGCGATCTGACCCGGCACCGCCGCCAGATCGCCGAGCTGGCCGAGGGCGGGGGCGAGCGGCTGTTCCTGCCGCCTGAGATCGTGGAGATCCTCGACCAGCTCCGCGCGATGGGAGTCAGCGAGCGGACGGTGCAGATGGAGCGGGACGGGTGGATCCTGGCGGTCGCGCTGTCACCGGAGTCAGTACCGGACTGGGTCCAAGAGAAGGCCGCGGCCATGGCCGACCCCGGGTTCCGGCGCCTGTACCTGGCCTGCGATCAGGCCTTCGACTGGGATCCGGCGGATCCGCGGCTCGCGGACCTGGCCGAGGAGATGGTCGAGTGGGATGCGCAACGCCGGCTGGACGGCTCCCCGCGAGGGGACCCGCCCGGCGACCCGGTGATGGTCGCGTTGATGACCTCGCAGTTCGCCGGCTTGTCGCCCGCCTGGCACAGGCTGGGCGAGCTCTCCCGTTCCCTCCCCCGCACCGGGCAGTGACCCCCGCGGGTATCAGGCCGACCAAGGGATCAGGCGAAAGTGCAGGCAGGAATCCGAGCGGTCGCGTTCGACGCGCATCAGACGGCTTTCACCCTGGCTCTGGACTGCGTGCCCGACTACACGATTACGGATCTCCGTGACCTGCTCGAGATCCTTGGTATACATATGTAACTCAAGTTACTCTGATTGCTGAGTTACTCTGATTGCTGAGGATACTCGAGGAGGATGGCATGGAACGTGTGGATCGCGCCACCACCGACCGCATCGAGCAAGAGGTGAAGGGGCGCTTCCCCGAAGGCGCGCTGAGTAGCGTCGACGTCCTGCAGTACGGCGACGATCCCTCGGTCGAACCGGGCGAGGTCGTGATCCGGCTGACCG
>JASHVM010000056.1:0-13059 GCA_030044595.1 Streptosporangiaceae bacterium | reverse complement strand
CCTCTGGCTCATCTGACGCTGATCAGCAGGGCCCACTGGTCATCCTCGATCTCGATCCGGGTGCCGGGCAGTGCCCACAGCAACTGCCCGGCACCGCGCAGCGCCCCCGCCGGACTCACCCCGAAGACCAGGCACGCAACCAGTCCGCCCAGCACGGCGAGCAGCAGCAGCGGCGACAGCACCAGCAGTACCGGCAGGACAGGGACGTACAGCCGCAGCCAGCGGCGGTTGGAACGGCGATAGCGCGCCGTAACCAGGTTCGGGATCACCGCGACCTTTCCAGCTCGGCCAGCGCCTCCTGGACGCCGATCTCCCCCCGCCGCAGGCGGTCAACGACGTCGGCACCGGTGGGCGCCGGGTCGATGTCGACGAAGTCGAGGTGCCCGGCGATCCGGTTCAGCCGGGACTTGATCGTCGGGTAACTCACCCCGAAGATCCGCTCCATCTCCTTGATCGAACCGTGCGATCGCACGAACGCGGCCACGAACACCTGGTCATCGACGCTGAGCTGAGTCAACTGCGGCGGCTCGAACTGGCCCTCGACGACGACGCCGCTGCCGACGAGGCGGACCCGCTCGACCACGAACGGCTGCCCGCGCGTCACGTCCGTCAGTTCCTGCCAGTCCACCCGTCGGCTCCCTTGCTCCCGGCGCACGCTCGCCATTCATGTGTATCTTGATTTTTTTAAGATGTCAAACGTTATCTCTTAATTTTCTTAAGGTGATCTTCAATGGCTCGGTCGGCTCAGGGGATTTCAGGCACTACCCGGTGACAGCGGGGGGTGCTGAGGGCCGTGCCGGGGCCGGCGCCAGGCCCGCGCGCCACCGCCCGTTCCTAAAACCTCGACAATGATCCAGAACGGGCAGTGGCACTGCCGCCTGAACTTGCTGCTCGCCTTGGCGCGTGAGGCGCCACCCGGCGGTCAGGCCGGCGGCTCCGCTTCAACCGCTATTGAGGCGGTCGATCGCGGCTCAGTGTCCGGGGGAGTGGCCGCCGCCGATACGAGGGATTTCGCCGCTGATCTCGGCCCTCACTCGGACTCCTCGGCGGGCGTGCTCGACGGCCAGTGAGCGGGCGTCCAGTCCCCGTCTGGGTCCGTGGTTTGCCCCACTTCGATCAGATGACCGTCGGGATCGCGGATGTAGCAGCGGATCTCGTACTGGTGCTGTTTCGGCGGCGTCAGGAATTGAGCACCCCGGGCGCTCCATTCGGCGTACACGGTCGCGATGTCTTTGACCCGGATGTTAAGGAAGCTGCTGACCCGGTCCGGATCGCGCGGCGTCTCCAGGGTCACCGCCGGCTTGTCGTCGGTCGGGCCGCCGCCGCCATTGATGATGATCCAGCTGTTGGATAGTGCGACATAGGTCAGCCCTCCCGGGCCGGAGAAGGCCACCCTGCCGCCGAGCACTTCGGTATAGAAGCGCCGAGAGCGCTCGACGTCGTCTGAGACGATGAAGTGGGCCAGCACAATTCCCTCCGGGGGCGGTGGGAGCTCGGCCATCTGGTACCTCCGCTGGTTGGGTCTCACACCCGCTTACGACGGGTCTGCAGCCGATGTTATGACGAACGCGGATTCCATCTTTTCCCGCGGTCGCGTGCCCACTCGACACGGGCGCCCGTGACGAGCCTCGAGAAGATTCTTAGCTCGGGCCGTCGCGTACCCAGACCGAGATATGTGCAGGCTCAAGCGCCCGGTAGGCGACAGCGACGAGGTCGCTGCGGACCTCTTCGAGATCGGCAGCGTCCTGCATCCGGGCCGCAAAGGCGGCTATCGTCCGCTCGGCGTCATAGCCGGCCCGGTTGAAGCGCCTGTCCACGATCCGCTGCACGCGCCGGCGCAGCGGATTGAACATGGCGACAGCTGCCAGCGTCGCTACCGCGACACCCAGCGGCGACCTGTACGACACCACAGAATGCGCCATGGTTACCAGCGCCGCATACACGCCGATCACCAGCCCGGTCACGATGGCGTACGCCAGCGTCCTGGAGATCAGCCGGTCGATCTCATACAGCCGGTACCTCAGGATTCCCACTCCGATGCTGGCCGGCAGCGCGATGAAGCCTAGGCTGAGAACGTTGTTGAGCGCGGCCCAAAGCCCTGAGGGGGCGGTCTGGCCTGGGATGCTCAGGCCCGCGGAGATGACGCAGATGGCGGACCCGAACATCAGCCACTTCAGCTGCTGACGCCGTTCTCCGGACGAGTTCCGGAAGGTGAGCAGCTGACGGCCGGTAAAGCAGAGCCCAAACGCCAGAATCAGGATCAGGATGACGTCTTGGGTAGCCGCGAACCGCCCCGCAGGATAGTCGATGACTGTCAGGCCCCCGTACGCATCGTCGACCCTGATCTGGTGCCCGTTGATCGCATCGACCGCTACGCCGGACAGCAGGGCAAGGTAGCTACCGCAAAGCAGGCAATAAACCCATACTGCTGATCGCCAGCGCGGCGACGGCAGGTGCCCATCAGGAAAGAGCAAGATCACCAGGAAAAACAGTGCGAGCGCCGGTGACCACAGCTGATAGAGCACCAGCCCGAGCGGGCCGAGCGGCAGGTCTCGCCCGAGCCGGTAGACCAGCAGTGAGTACGCTGCCGCGCCAGTGCTCAGCAGGACGGCCACCGCGATCCCGAGCAGGAGCCAGCCGTTCGGATTGCGCGGCTGCCGCCGGGCGACAAGCACGCCGACGGCCGCGGAAGGTATCGCAATCATGAGCGGCTGCAGCGGGAATCCGGGTTTGCGAGCCAAGAAGGACAGTCCCAGCGCCGCGGCGGCGAGCAGCAGAATAGTTGCGCCCAGCACTGTTGCGGCCGATGGCCGGCGCCGGGTGATCTGGGCAGTCATGGTCAAGTCTCACACATTCGCAGCAGGCAAACCTGCGCCGTCCCGGCAGCCCCTGCGCCCCGGTCGTCGGCTGCCGGTCCCGAAAGGCCCGTCGTCACCGGTAGTACACTCTGCGTTTGTTGTCATCAGAACCCGCGTGCCTGCCAAGCCATGTATGACCGCCCCAGGGCCATCCGGACCGGCGCCCGCAGTGACCTCGACAAGTTCGCCCAGCATGCCGCATCAGTCCTGGTGCTGACGGCGCCGGGCAAACCCCGCAACCGGCGCGGTAATGGTCCGCAGAAGACTTCGCATCATAGAGTTTTGCCAGACATCGGTGACGTTACCCCACTGACGCCTGGGGTCAATGCACACGGTGCGGATGTGCACCGTCGCGGCCGGTGCGCCGAGGTACCTCGCCAGCGCGGTCATCGTTTTGACCCAGAACTGGTCTTCCTTGCGGTGCCCGCCCATGGCCATCGCGATTTCGTAGATGGGATCATTTGCGCGCATCAGTACCTGCGCCTGCACGGTAGTGATATCGCGCGGCCGCTCTGCGGAGAACGTTATCCAGCCCGCGAACATGTGCCCCTGCGGTGTCATCAGCGTGAACGACTCCTCGTCCGCATAGAGCACGAATACCCCGGTCGAAAGCCTCATACCTCCGCCGACGCCCACGTCGAGCAGCGCCACCTCACCGGGATGGATCCCCTTTAGCGGACTCTCGAATCGGCTCCCCTCCGGCCAGAACTCGGCGAAGTGCTCCTTCCAGGTCGCAATGGCTTCCCTCGGCGAAACTCCCGTGCCGACCTCGATGCTGTAGGTCTTCTGCCACATCTTCCCGAAACCCTGAACCGGTCCGGTAAGGCGCCGGCCGGCCACGTTGGCCCCACGCGAGCCGCTCCGAGTCACGGTTAGGCGGTCGACCTTGGCTGCCCAGCGCCCGCGGTCGCGCGGCTGCGGCCCGGTCGGCATGGTGCCCGCGCCTCCGTCCGGCCCATGATGCTCGGCCTGCACGCCCGGCTTGGCCGGCTCGCTCGGCTCGCTCGGGGGAGTGTCCTGATGCCCAGCACGCTCTGTCATGGCAGCTCTCTAAGCTCGCCGAGGTCGCTGATCTCCTGGACACCCGCCCTCGTTCTTACCTCGCCCATCAGATCCGGTCCTCGCGTAACTGCGGTGTTTGGCTCGTCAGCATCGACCATATGACGAACGAGCGACAGTACCTAGCCGTCGCGTCGGGATCCCGTCGGCCAGGGCCATCGGTGTGCCTGACCGGTGACCGCTGAGCTGCCTCGCGCGGACGCGCGCTGTGCGCCGGCGCTGAGCTGGCGCAGGTCCGGTTCGCACGCCGGGTCGAGCCGCAGTGCCCGGCCAAGAACCCGAAGGCGTTGACGATCAGTGCGGTGCGCGGGAGGCTTACGGTGGTTGCGTCGCGAGGGAGTGACTATGGCCTGGCAGCTAAAGGGCACGTATTTCGAGTCATGCTCGTGCGACGCTGTCTGCCCGTGCACCTGGTCGGCGCTGACGGCCAAGGCCACGCTTGACCGCTGCCGGGCGCTGCTGGCCTATCACGTCGAGTCGGGCCAGATCAACGGCGTCGACGTCAGCGGCCTGAACTTCGCCTTGTTCCTGGATACGCCGCCGGTCATGAGCCAGGGCGACTGGCGGGTCGGCGTGTACCTGGACGACGCCGCGTCTGACAGCCAGACCGAGCAGCTCGGCGCGGTCCTGTCCGGGCAGGCGGGCGGGCCGCCCGCGATGCTCGCGCCGCTCATCGGCGAGATGCTCGGCGTGGAGAGGACGCCGATCACCTATAGCGAAGACGGCCGCGGCCATCACGTCAGGATCGGCGATGCCGTCGACGTCGGAGTCGAGGACTTCGTGGCGCTGGAAGGCCGGGATCCGGTCCGGCTGACGAACGTGTTCCACCCGTCGAATACGACGCTGACGGTTGCCCCGGCCAGTGCGGCGCACCTGTCGACCTTCGGGATCGACTGGGGGCGTGAGGGGCAGAGCGGCTTTTCCGCGCCGTTCTCATGGTCCGGCTAACCGGCCACGCCGGGCCTGCGGATCCTTCAGGGCCGGCGGGCACGGCCCGGGCACAGGCGGGTTTGGTCACGCGTGAGGCCGGCCTGGTGCTGATTGCGGCCGCCGGGGCCTGGGCTGCGACCGTTGCCCTGGCCCGCGGGATGGCCGGGATGACCGGCACGATGGGGCTGGGCCTGGCCGTGTTCGTGGCGGTGTGGACGCTGATGATGGCGGCCATGATGCTGCCGTCCGTGGCGCCGACGGCCGCGCTGTACGCCAAGACCGTACGGAGCAACCGGACGGTGCGGATCGCCGCCCTGGTCGCGGGCTACCTCGCGGTCTGGGCAGCAGCCGGCGCGCCCGCTTTCGGACTGGCCTGGGTCGCGGGCTGGATGACCGGGAAGCATCCCGGCGCGGCGCACGTGCTCGCCGTGGCGGTCTTCGCCGCGTGCGGCGTGTACCAGCTGAGCCGCCTGAAGGACCGCTGCCTGGCGCACTGCCGCTCCCCGCTGGCCCTGCTCCTGCACTACGGCTCGTACCGGGGCAGGTTCCGCGACATCCGGGCTGGCGCCCATAACGGCGCGTACTGCCTGGGTTGCTGCTGGGGGCTGATGGTGATCCTGGTCGCGGTGGGTGTGATGAACGTCGCCGCGATGATCGGCCTGGCCGCCGTGGTGCTGATCGAGAAGACCTGGAGATGGGGTCCCGCCGCGGGGCGGGCCGTCGGCGTCGCCGCGCTGGCCCTGGCGGTGGCCGTGATCTGGCTTCCGTGGCTGGCGCCGGGCCTGCACGCCGCGCCGTCGATGATGAGCTGACCGGTACGCCCACCTCGCGATCCGGCGGCCCCGGCGGGAACCTCCGCGCCGAGGGCGACTCCATGGCAAACACAGGCGCCGGCGGGGTCGGTCCCGCCTGCTGCTTGAACGTCGTCCAGTTATTGAACAACGTTTTTCTATTGAACATCGTTCACTCAGGTGCTACCGTGGTGCCATGACTGATAGGAGCGTTTCGCGGGGTATCGTTTCGCGTGATCGGTGGGCGGCGCAGATCGCGGCGCTGGACGGCACGCCAAGCGCGCCCCGGTCTCGCAGGGAACCCATCACGGCCGGCCGGATCGTGGACGCGGCTCTGCAGGTTGTCGAGGCCGAAGGGTTCGACGCTTTGACAATGCGCCGTGTCGCCGCTGCGCTGCAGGCCAGCCCGGGGGCGCTGTATGCGCATGTGCGCGATAAGGCGGAGCTCGACGATCTAATGATCGGAGAGCTGTGCTCCCGGGTGACGCTGCCCGTGCCGGATCCCGCGCGGTGGAAGGCGCAGGCCATCGACGTCTGCCGGCAGCTGCGCGACCAGTACCTTCGGTACCCGGGAATCTGGCGCGCCACGTTGGCGGCCGCCCCGCACAGCCTGGACACGCTGCGGATCAACGAAGGCCTGCTCGCGATCCTCCTGGCCGGAGGGGTGCCGCCGCAGCCCGCCGCGTGGGCGATCGATGCGGCATTCCAATACGTCGGCGCGTACAGCGTCATGTCACTGAGGCGGCATCCCGACCAGGACACCGACGGGCGGGTCGTCGATAGGGCTGAACTCATCGAGCGTCTTAGGATGCTGCCCGCGGACCGGTTCCCGATCACGGTCGCGCACGCGCCGGAGCTGACCTCCGGCGAGGGACACGCCCGGTTCGACTTCACGCTCGGGCTGCTTCTCGAAGGAGTCACCCCGGACACGTCGTAGAGAGGCAGCGAGAGCCCCGTCCCCTGATGGGACGCATGTACCACGGCCCGTTCGGCCAAAAGATCTTCAAGTAGGACAGCACAGCGCGTGACCTCGGCACCGTGCCGGTCACGGCGTTAGTCCTTCACGCCCTCAAACCTAGGGAGATTGCCATGCCCACCGCCCCACCAGACACCGGGCACTTGCCACCGGAGGTCAATAACGCGGCGGCGTCAAACGCCGCCGCGACGCCAAGCTCAGGCGCTCCACAGCGGCGGCTAGGCCTGGCTCTCGTCGTCATCGCGACGGCTCAGCTGATGGTCGTGCTCGACGCGACCATCGTGAACGTGGCGCTGCCGCACATCCAGACCGCGCTCGGTTTCTCCGGCACCAACCTGGAGTGGGTCGTCAACGCCTACGCGCTGGCGTTCGGCGGCCTGCTGCTGCTCGGCGGAAGATCCGGCGACCTACTGGGGCGCCGCCGGGTCTTCGTCTTCGGCCTCCTGCTGTTCACGCTGGCCTCGCTGGCCGGCGGGTTCGCCACCAGCCAGGCGTGGCTGCTGACCGCGCGCGTCGTGCAGGGCATAGGCGGCGCGTTCGCGGCGCCCACCGCGCTGTCGCTGATCGCCGTCACCTTTCCCGCGGGGCCGCCACGCAACCGGGCCATGGGCGTATACGCGGCCATGAGCGTGGCCGGCGGCGCGGTCGGCCTGATCGCCGGCGGGCTGCTCGTCCAGTACCTCAGCTGGCGCTGGGTGTTCTTCGTGAACGTGCCGATCGGTCTGCCGGTGGCGTTCCTCGCGACGCGCGTGCTGCCCGAGTCCGAGCGGCGGCGGGGTCGCTTCGACCTGCCCGGCGCTATCACCGGCAGCCTCGGCCTGGCGCTGCTCGTCTACGGGCTGTCCAGCGCCGGGACCACCCCGAACGGCGTTTCGCACTGGGGTGACACCAAGGTGATCGTGTCGCTGGTGGCCTCGGTCGTGCTGCTCGTCACGTTCGGAGTGATCGAGGCGCGCAGCAAGCACGGGCTGGTGCCGCTGCGGGTGCTGCGCAGCCGGGACCGGACCGGCGCCTACCTGATCAGCCTGTGCGTCGGCACCGCGATGTTCGGCATGTTCTTCTTCCTCACCGTCTTCGTCCAGGAAGTGTGGGGGTACAGCCCGCTGCGGACCGGCATCGCCTACCTGCCGATGATCCTTACGATCATGGTGGCGTCCGGGATCGCCTCACAGCTGGTAGCCAGGATCGGTGCCCGGCCGCTGATGCTGGCGGGCAGCGTCATCGCCACCGGCGGGCTGTTCTGGCTGTCGCGGCTCAACGAGCAGAGCCACTACGTCTCCGGGCTGATGGAGCCGATGATGGTCACCGCGCTCGGGCTGGGGCTGATCTTCGTGCCGCTGTCGCTGGTCGCGCTGGCCAAGGTGGCCGACAACAACGCGGGCGTGGCCTCGTCGCTGCTGAACACCGGCCAGCAAGTCGGCGGCTCGGTCGGGCTGGCGATCCTCGGCACGGTGGCGTGGAGCGCGGTGGCGAACAGCATCAGGTCGCAGGCGGCCGCGGCGGCCGCGGCCGCGAAGGACCACGCTGCGGTGCACCTGTCAGCGGCCATGGCCGCTGCGTTGCACAAGGCGGTGACCGACCACGCCCTGTCGGTCGGCTTTGCCAAGGGATACGAGGTCTCGGCCGGGATCGCGCTGCTCGCGCTGATCATCACCGTGGTCGCGATCAGGGTCAAGCGGTCGGACCTGGCCGGGATCAACCCGCAGTCCCCCGGCGGGCCCGGGCAAGCCCCGCCCGCGAGCCGTCCCGATCGCGCGGACCTCGCGCGGTAGCCGGAGCCAGCGATTATGACGCAGCGTGATAACCGCTGGCTAGCGGCCCGCCGCATCGGCTCGGCCCGGCTTGCGGCTCAGTCGGGCAACTCGATCGGCCCGATGCCGGCGAACACGTCCCCGGGTCCGGGGTTGTCGGGGTGGGTTCGGCCGCCGAGGTGGTGCAAGATCCCCCAGACCGCGTTCAGCGAGGTCTGGACCGCGCCCTCGACCCACGCGGGTATAAAGGAGACATCGTCTCCGGCGATGAAGATGCCCCGCTGTTCCGGTGGCATGCGATCTTGCCGGAAATGGGCGTACATGCGCTGGTTGTACCGGTAGTGCCCGGGCAGCGCTCCTTTAAATGCTCCCAGGAAGTGCCGGTCGGCCTCCCAGGACACGGTAATCGGGTCACCGACGATGTGGCTGGCGATGTCGACATCCGGGTAGATCTTGCCCAGCGTCGTGAGCGCGAGCCGGACCCGGCGGTCGGTCGGCTCGGGCAGCATCTTCAGCGCGTCGCTCATCCAGGTGTAGGTCAGGCAGATCACGCCCGGCTGGTTGTCGCCGTTGTCGAACAGGTAGGTGCCACGGGTCAGCCGGTCGGTCAGCGTCATGCTCATGACGTCGCGGCCGGTGCGCGGGTCGGTGTCCTTCCAGAACGGCCGGTCCACCATCACGAAGGTCTTGGAGGACTGCATGTAACGGGTGCGGTCCAGAGCCGTCCACAGCTGCTGGGAGAACAGGCTCTCCTCGCATTCGATTTGCGTGGTGAGCAGCCAGCTCTGGCAGGTCACCAGCACGGCGGAGTAGCGGCGTGTGTCCCCCCAGGCGTCAGTGACCGCGAGCAGGCCGTCGCGGTCCCGCGCGATCCGCGCGACGCCTGCCCTGGGCGCGCCGGAATGCAGCGAGGCCAGCGAGGTACCGGCCGGCCAGTGGGCGGGGCGGGGCGCAGGGTGGCGCCAGATGCCGCGGGGAACCTGCTCGGCGCCCCCGACCACCAGGCGCTGGTCCTGGTCGCAGTTGGTCATCACGACCCGGAAGATCTCCAGCATGGAATTCGGGTAGTCCGAGTCCCAGCCGCCGGTGCCGAACCCGACCTGGCCGAAGACTTCGCGGTGGCGGAACGACAGCGAGGAGAACGCCTTCGAGGTCGCCACGAAGTCGTAGAACGTGCGGTCGTCCCAGCGAGGCACCAGATCGTTCCACAAAGACTTCAGCGCCGGGACGTCGCGCGCCCGGATTGCGTCCTGGATGTCGGTGAAGCGCACATCCTCCAAAGCCTGCGCCCAGGCGTCAGCGACCTCGGTGAACAGCGGGGGAAGGTCGCCGAGCGTGCGCGCATAATGCGTGACGCCCTCCAGATCGATGACCGTGCTGCCGGCCGCCTCGGTCAGCGGGTTGGGGAACGGCCTGGTCGGCAGGCCCAGCATCTCGACGTAATGGTAGAAGGACCTCGACGACACCGGGAACCGCATCCCGCCGAGCTCCGCCACCACTCCCTCGGCTCCCTCGAACGCCTGCGAACGCAGCCGCCCGCCCATCCGCGAGGCCTCGTAGACCACCGGCTTCAGGCCGAGCTTCATCAGCTCGTAGGCGGCGACCAGCCCGGAGATACCCGCGCCGACGACGGCGACCTCTTCGCCGTGACGTCCGGCCGGGACCCAGCCAAGACCGGCCCGGTGCGCGATCCACTCATCGAACGGGAACGGGAAGTCCGGCCCGAAGATCGTGACCGGGCCTTTCCCGCCGCGGAGTGCATCGCGACCACGTTCGTTCGCCATGAAACCACCTAACCGTGGCGGCCGATGCCTGCTACGCCGGACAATACGCAGACCGCGCCACAGGTTCAACGCAGCCACCGGGCACCCGGGGAGGCGTAATCGGGTTGGCCCGGTTCGCGAGGTTCAGAGTAGGTTCGTGGTAGGGGTGCTGACGGGGTGCCGGGAGGATTCATGGCGTATGTCAACGGGGTCGGCGAGCAGCCTGCGATCTTTGTCGAGGGGTTGACCAAGTCGTTCGGCGAGGTTCGCGCGCTGCGCGGTATCGACTTGTCGGTGCCGCGCGGGACGGTGCTGGGCGTGCTGGGCCCGAACGGGGCGGGCAAGACCACCGCGGTGCGGATCTTGACCACGTTGCTGCTCCCGGATGGGGGCCGGGCAATGGTCGAGGGCCATGACGTCGTCCGGGAGGCCGCCGTGGTGCGCCGGTCGATAGGGCTGGCCGGGCAGTCGGCTGCCATCCAGGAGGAGCTGACCGGCCGCGAGAACCTGGAGATCATCGGGCGGCTGTACCACCTGAGGCGGCCGGAGACCCGCAGCCGCGCCGACGAATTGCTCGAGCAGTTCGGGCTGGCCGACGCGGCCGACCGAACCGCGAAGACCTACTCCGGCGGCATGCAGCGGCGCCTGGACCTGGCCGCCAGCCTGGTCGGTCGGCCGCGGGTGCTGTTCCTCGACGAGCCGACCACCGGCCTGGACCCGCGGGCCCGGCTGGGGATGTGGGACGTCATCAGGTCGCTGGCGGCCGAGGGGACCACGCTCCTGCTCACCACCCAGTACCTGGACGAGGCCGACGAGCTGGCGGACGAGATCGTGGTCATCGATCACGGCCTGGTCATCGCCGCGGGCACCGCCGAGGAGCTGAAGAACAGGATCGGCGGGGACGTGATCGAGTTCACCGTGCCGGACCGGAGCCGGATCCCCGACGCGGTCAGGGCGATCGCGCTGATCGGAGAGGGCGAGCCGCACGCCGACCAGGAGACCGGCGTGGTCGGCGTCGGCGTCGGGGGCCGCGGGTCCGACGCGCTGATCGAGGCGGTCCGCGGGCTGGACGCCGCGGGCGTGGTGACCCGCGGGCTGGCGCTGCGCCGGCCGTCACTCGACGACGTGTTCATGGCGCTGACCGGGCATGCCGCAGAAGAGGAACAGCAGAACGGACGCCGGCGCGGCGCGAGGGGCCGCCGGCGGGCCGGTGACAAGGAGACTGCGAGGACGGCATCATGACGGCGATAGCACAGCCGGCCTGGGCACCCGGCCTGGCCCACCGGATCCGCTGGGGGGTGAGCGACACGCTCACCCTGACCAGGCGCAGCCTCTTGGTGTGGCTGCGGGTGCCCGCCTACCTGATGTTCACCGTGATCCAGCCGGTGATGTTCGTGCTGCTGTTCCGGTACGTGTTCGGCGGCGCGATCCCCGTCGACGTCCCCGGCGGCTATGTCAACTTCCTGCTGCCGGGCATCATCGCGCAGACCGCGGCGTTCGCCACGTTCGGTACCGCCATCGTGCTCGCGCAGGAGCTGAAGAAGGGCGTGATCGACCGGCTCAAGTCGATGCCGATCGCGCGCTCGGCGGTGCTGACCGGCCGGCTCGTCGCCGACACCGGCCGGATGCTCATCACGATCCTGATCATCATCGGCGTGGGCTACCTGGTCGGGTTCCGGTTCCTGAACGGCTTCGGCCCGGCCGTCGCCATGGTGGTGCTGGCGACCGTATTCGGCGTGTCTTTCGCCTGCATCGCCGCCTACACCGGGCTGGCCATCGGGGACGAGGAGTCGGTGCAGGCGTTCGGGATGATCTGGCTGTTCCCGCTCACGTTCGTGTCTTCGGCGTTCGTGCCGATCCAGACCATGCCGGGCTGGCTGCAGGCCTTCGCCAACCACCAGCCGGTCACCTACGTGGTCAACACCATGCGGGCGCTGGCCCTGGGCGGCCCGATCGGGGACAACCTGTGGAAGAGCGTGGCCTGGCTGGCCGGGATCTTCGTGGTGTTCGTGCCGCTGGCGGTACGCGCCTACCGGCGGGCCAGCTGAGCCGGCCGGACAGGCTTCCCGGGCCCGGAGGAATTGCCGGGAGGGCGGTGCGGCCGTAGCGCCAGGGCGCGGGTGGTGGTGACATGGGCTCGGCCCGGCGGGGAGGCAGGGCAAGGCCCTCGGATGACCCGCCCTTTTGCTCCTCGCCGCGGATCTGGCTGGCTAGGTTACCGGCAAGTACGCGGAGGGCTCGAGGAGGCTTCCGGGAGTGCTCTCGCGGTGGTTCAATCAGAGCAGATTCGTGGTGGTTTGGGATGGCGTGACCGGCGCTGCCGTCTGGTGCCGGTGTGGCCGGCGGTGGCGGGAAGCGTGGGGAGGACCCGGTGGGAGGTGTTTCCCGTGCCCGCGGCTGGGGCGTGTTCCGGTCGCTGGCGGGTAACAAGGCGCTGGTACGGGTGGTGGGCGGGTACGTGCTGTTCACGTTGACCCAGTACTCGGTGTGGGTGGCGATGCTGGTGTACGCCTACCGGCATGGCGGCGCGACGGTGGCCGGGCTGGTAGCGGTGGCGCAGCTGGTGCCGGCGGCGGTGCTGGCGCCGGTGGCGACGGCGCTGGCGGACCGGCGCTCGCCGGTGTTCCTGCTGGCAGGCGGGTATCTGGTGCAGGCGGCGGGGATGGCGGCGACGGCGGTGGCGGTGCTGGCGGGGGTGCCGCTGGCGGCGTATGCGGCGGCGGTGGTGGCGTCGGCGGCGGTGACCACGACCCGCCCGGCGCAGTCCACGCTGGTCCCGTCGGTGTCGGTGACCCCGGATCAACTGACCGCGGCGAACGTGGTGGTGAGCTGGGTGGAGGCGGCCGGGATCGCGGCGGCCGGGCTGATGACCGGGGCGCTGATCGCGGCCGCGGGGGTGGCCAGCGTGTTCGCGGTGTGCGCCGGGCTGGG
>JASHVM010000558.1:0-3160 GCA_030044595.1 Streptosporangiaceae bacterium | reverse complement strand
GGTCGATCCGCGGCTGCCGCACCATCGGATCGTCCTGCGGACGCGGGACGAAGGTGATCGGCGACTGCGACCCGGTCATGTTCCGGATCGTTTCCGCCAGTTCCAGGACCGACAGTTCGCCGGGGTTCCCGATGTTCATGGGGCCGGGGTGCGGGGACCGCAGCAGCCGCAGGATGCCCTCGATGAGATCGCTGACGTAGCAGACCGACCGGGTCTGGCTGCCGTCGCCCGATACGGTGATCGGCTCGCCTCGCAGCGCCTGGCTGATGAACGTGGGAATGGCGCGCCCGTCGTTCGGGCGCATCCGGGGACCGTAGGTGTTGAAGATGCGGACGATCTTCGTGTCCACGCCGTGGTTCTTGCCGTAGGCCACGGTCAGCGCCTCGGAGAAACGCTTCGCCTCGTCGTAGACGCCGCGCGGGCCGACCGGGTTCACGTTGCCCCAGTAGTCCTCCCCCTGCGGGTGGACGAGCGGATCGCCGTAGACCTCGGAAGTGGAGGCGAGCAGGAAACGCGCGTCCTTCTCCCGCGCCAGCCCCAACGCGTGGATGGTCCCGATCGAGCCGACCTTGAGCGTCTCAATCGGCAGCTCGAGGTAGTCGACCGGACTCGCGGGGGAGGCGAAGTGAAGCACGGCGTCCACTCGGCCGCCCACGTACAGGTACTCGGTCACGTCGTAGCGCATCAGCCGGAACCGGGGGTTCTCCATCAGGTGTGCCACGTTGGCCGGGGTCCCGGTGCAGAAGTTATCCAGGCACATCACTGAGCAGCCGTCGGCCAGCAGCCGTTCGCAAAGGTGCGAGCCCAGAAACCCGGCTCCGCCTGTAATGACGATAGTCTCCAGGCCAGACATTGCGTCCTTTCCCTCGGTAAAGCAGCCAACCTACCCGGCGAAGCCCGCAGTACGGGCTGCCGCCACGCGAGCACGTCGCCGACCTGAATCGTCGGCGGCCCGAACTCGGCGATCAGATAGCGCCCCAGCCGCGTACCCGAAGTAGTAACGGCCACGACCGCCGCCGCGTGCCAATAGGCCAGATCCGCACGTACCTGCGCCTGCGAGGGCGCGCGAGCGCCCGGCGATCCGAGGTAGAGCTCCTCCAGGTACTCCGCGGTCGGACGCCGCTGGTAGATGTAGCTCGTAGCCTGCCCGTCGGGAGCGGGCGCGGTGGTGGCGCCGCCGCCGACCATCGAGCCGGGTACGCCGCTCTCGGCCTGCCAGCGCAGGCCGAACCTGAGATCGGGAACCACCAGCACGGGGTCGCTGGCCGCAAGCCGGAGCTCCGCGAAGGCCTCCTGCCAGCCGGCCGGCAGTGGGGTAACGCTGGTAACCTGCACCGGCCTGGGGATCAGAGGCAGCATGGCCAGCACGGCGACCGCGGTCGCCAGCAGCCCGGTCAGCCGGGGCCGCCCGACCCGCGCTCCCAGTGCGCACGCCCGGTCCAGCGCGAACGCGAGCAGGGCCCCCGCCGCCCCGTCGGCGAGGATCGACAGCCGGTCCGGGAGCAGATCAGCCAGCAGCGGCAGGTGCTGCAGCCAGTGCCACGGGAGGACCGAGGCCGGGTAGCGCCACCCGTCGATCGTCGCGGCGACCACGCCGAGGGAGAACAGTTCGAGCAGAGCGAAGGTCACCGCGGTCAGCCGGACCTTCGGATCCCGCCAGAAGCAGACCGTGGCCACGGCCAGCACGATCAGCAGCGGCCAGCCCAGGTAGGCCAGGTATTCCGTCAGCGGCTCGGGATAGCTCGCGGCGGTGGCCGCGCTGGCAGTGGTGTGGAACAGCAGCGCGCTGGACGGCGTCACGAAGGCGTAAGGATAGCTGTGGAACTCGCTGACCACCCAGGGACTGCCGTGTGAGGCGAGGGGTCCGCGGAACTGGACCCACAGCGCGTACCCACAGGTCAGCGCCATGGTCCCGGCCGCGACGCCCAGGCCGCCCAGGATCGTTCGGGCTCGCGTCCGGACCGCGTCCGCGGTCGCGCGCGGGTGGCCGAGGACCAGCACCACGACCATTACCGCCGCGGCCAGCGCGGTGTCGGTCAGCAGTTCCTCCCCGGTGAACAGCTGCGCGGCGACCAGCAGGCCCAGCCAGAGGCCGGACCGCACGGCCCTGCCGCGGCCGGTGAGGATGCCGAGCAGCGCGTCGATGATCAGCGGTGGCAGCACGGCGAACTGCAAGTGAAAGTGGGCGCCGCCGGCGGTCACCAGTGCGGGCGAGAACCCGTATACCGCGCCGCCCAGGGCCGCCGCGACGAGGCCGGCGCCCCAGCGTCGCAGCACCCAGAACAAGCTGGCCGCGGAGCCCGCGAAGCCGACCGTCAGCATGATCGTCAAGCTGGTCTGCGGCCCGGCCAGCAGCGTGACCGGAGTCAGCAGGATGCCCGGGAGCAGGAACGACGTGTTCCACATCAAGTTGATGCCCTGCGGCGCGTTCAGGCCGGTCGTGACCAGAGCCGGGAGCCGGCCGTGCGAGACCGCGGTGGCGCTGTAACGCATGAACCAGGCGAACAGGTTATTGTCCCCGGGGTCGCCGACCACCATCCGTCCCGCGGGATCGACCCACAGCCGCCAGGTCAGTCCGAAGGAGGCCGCCAGGTACAGCCCCACGACCAGCCATACAGCCCAGCTCGCGGTGCGGCGGCCGGGTGCGGGCACAGGCGGCGCGGACTCGTCCGGCGCGGACTGGCCGTGCTCGCTCGTGACGCTGCTCACTGCGTCCAAGCCTAGAGTGCCCGCCAACCCGTATCAGCCACGGGTACATCACGCCCCGGCCACGGCGGGCCCGGCCGCGGCTCGCTTCCCGTCCGGTGCCGCGCCGCGCTCACGCCAGCTCCGCCTGACCGAGTAGTTTGAGCTCAAATGATTTGACATGGAAATAGTTGCCGTGGAGACTGGCCGCGTGCAGGAAGTCGAAGTGGCCGGGAAAGCGCCACCTGAGGAAACAGGACAGGCGGCCGAGGCGCCGGGGGCCGCGGGCGGCGAGCCGACGGCCAGTTGCGCCTCCGGGCTAGCCGGAGACCACGGCGCGGGGTGGACCTGGGGCGACCCGGCGGACGGGATTCCCGCGGACGCGCCGCTGCACACCTTGCTGCTGGCCGCCTCCAGGGTCATGGGCGCCTTCTACGCCAGCACGCTGGTCCAGGCGGGCCTGCGGATCAGCCCG
>JASHVM010000557.1:0-6515 GCA_030044595.1 Streptosporangiaceae bacterium | reverse complement strand
TACATCGACGGGCTGGTCGAGGTGGCGTGGTGGCACCGGGGCCGGTGCCTGTCCTACGGGGACGGGGTGGTGTACTGGGCGCTGGCGGAGATGGTGCGGCAGCGGCTGGGCATCGCCGAGGAAGACCCGGCCGAGGCCGCGGCGGCCAAGCTGGCCGCCGGGCTGGACCGGTACGTCCCGGACCCGGGTGAGCGGGCGTATGCCGGGGCGCGGCTGGGGCGGCTGATCGGCGTGCCGGGGCCGGGGGATGGCGCGGGCGCGGTGGGCCGGGAGGAGCTGTTCGCGGGGTGGCGGCTGTTCTTCGAGCGGCTGGCCGCGGTGCACCCGGTAGTGCTGCTCGTGGAGGACGCCCAGTACGCCGATGCGGGGCTGCTGGACTTCCTGGACTACCTGATCGACTGGGTGCGGGACCTGCCGGTATACGTGCTGGTGTTCGCCCGCCCGGAGCTGGGCCAGGCCCGGCCCGGGTTCGGCACCGGCCGGAACCGGACCGCGCTGACCCTGGATCCGCTGGATGCGGCGTCGATGGAGGCGCTGGTGGACGCGCTGGTGCCGGGGATGCCGGGCCCGGCGCGGGCGAAGATCACCGCCCAGGCGCAGGGCATCCCGCTGTTCGCAGTGGAAACCGTGCGCGCGCTGATCGACCGGGACATCGTCCAGCCCCTCGAGGGGGTCTACCGGCTGACTAGCGACGTGGGGGAACTGGCGGTGCCAGACAGCCTGCACGCCCTGCTGGCCGCCCGGCTGGATGCCCTCGATCCCGGCGTGCGGCGGCTGGTCGCCGACGCCGCGGTGCTGGGCACCACCTTCCCGGCCGAGGCGCTGATTGCGGTCTCCGGCCAGGACGGGGCGACGGTGCGGGCCGCCCTGTCGGAGCTGGTGCGCCGGGAAGTGCTCACCGTGTCCGCCGACCCGCTGTCCCCCGAACGGGGCAGCTATCAGTTCACCCAGAACATGCTGCGCCAGGTCGCCTACGACACCTTGTCCCGCCGGGACCGCAAGACCCGGCACCTGGCCGTGGCCGCCCACCTGCGCGCCGCCTTCCCCGGCGACGGCGAGGAAGTCACCGACGTGATCGCCCGCCACTACCTGGACGCGCTGGACGCCGTCCCCGGCGACCCCGACGCTGGCCAGGTCCGCGCCGAAGCCATCACGGCCTTGATGCGCGCGGCCGAGCGGGCCGGGCGCACCGGCGCCCCGGCCCGGGCCGCCGCCAGCTACGCCGCCGCCGCCCGGCTCACCGAGGCAGGCACCGCAGACGGGCAGCCGGCCGCCGCCGCAGCGTTGTGGGAACACGCCGCCGAGGCCGCCCTCACCAATGCCGACTGGGCCGAGGCCATCGAGCAGGCCGGCCAGGCCGAGGACCTGTACCGGCGGTGCGGCGACAGCCGCTCGGCCGCCCGCACCCAGGCCATCGCGGGTCAGGCGCTGCGGCAGTGGGGCCGCTATGGCGAGGCGCGGGAGCAACTGACCGCTGCCATGGCGGTACTGCGAATAGACCCCGACGCCGACACGGTCCGGGCCCTTGGCGAACTGGCGAGGCTGGAGGTGTTCGCCGCCGCACCCGGTGCAGATGCGCTGTCCGCCGAGGCCCTCGCCCTTGGCCAGGACCTGGCCGTGGATGACGCCATCCTGGCCGGCCTGTTCACCACCCGCGGGATCTGTCACGGCTACGCCGGGCGGAGACCGGAGGCGGCCTCCTACTGCCGGGAGGCCGTCCGGCTAGCCACCCAGGCCGGCGACAGCTTGTCCCTGGGCCGGGCGCTGATCAACCTGTCCGACGCGGTGACCGGCACCGACCCCGCAGCCGGCGCGGAAGCTGCCCGGGCCGCCGCCGCCCAGGCGCGCCGGGCCGGCGCCCGCAGCCACCTCGCGATCGCAGTCATGAACCTGGCCCAGGCGCTGACGATGACCGGCGACTGGGACACTGTCCAAGCCGAGCTGACCCAGGCCATCGACGCCGACGGTCTCGGCGACATCGAGCTTCTGGCCTGCTACCGCGCCTGGGTGGCGGCGCTCCGCGGCGACACCCCCGACGCCCAGGCGACGCTGGCCGGACTAGGCGACCTGCGGGCCAGCGAAGACCCCCAGGACAAGGCGATCATCGCCGTCGCAGAGGCGTTCACCGCCGCCGCCCGCCGCCAGCCCGCCTCCGTACTCCGCCACGCCCGCACCGCCCTCGACCAGGCAGACGCCCTGGGGATGAGCTACGAATACGAGCGGTGGGCCTGGCCGCTGGCCGCCCGCGCCGCGCACGATCTCGCCGACACCGCCACGACCCGCGAGCTGCTGGCCATGCTCGACGGCTACCCGGCCGGGCAGCTGGCCCCCATGCAGCGCGCCGAACGCGACCTGGCCCGCGCCCGCCTGGCCGCAGCCGACCGGGACCCGGACGCCGATATGGCGTTCGCGGCCGCGGTCGCCGGGCTGCGCCAGCACTCCACCCCCTACCACCTGGCCCACGGCCTGCTCGACCACGCCGTCCACCTGGCCGCTCACGGCGACACTGAGGCCGCGGCGGCCGCGATTGGCGAAGCCCGCGGTATCGCCGAGCGGCTGGGCTGCCAGCCGCTGCTGGACCGCGAGGAAACCACCCGGCCCGCCGGGCCCCGCCCCGCGATCTCGTGACCAGGGCGCCGGCCAGTCAGCCCATCTGCCAGCCGCGCCCCTCTCCACGGATCGCAGGCACGCCGTGAACATCCAGGAGCACCGCCGCTCGCTGGCGGCTCACCAAGGCATGCTGGTGCCCTGCGGCCACGCAGATCATCTGCTATGCAGCGCTGCTACGGCCAAGGCTCCATTAGCCAAGCCGTGCAGATCGGCGCCTCGCGCCGCCATGGCAGACAGATGAAGACGACGATGACCGCAGGCATCCGCAAGCCAGTGGTGCTGACCAGCCCGCAGATCCTGATGCTGGCTGAATGCGGGTGAGACGATGCCGGGGTGGACATTTCATCGAGGCTCGGGGCCTGCAAGCGCCGCTGGGACCTCCAGGGCGGTAGTCGGCTCGGCGGCGGCTTCCGCTGCGACGTGTTCGCATGCTCGGACGCCAGCGGCGGACAGGTGGTCGTGAAGCTGACGCCCACGCCCGAGGAAGCCCGGCTGGAGGCGGCCGCCCTCGCCGCGTGGGCGCACACCGGAGCCGCCGCGGGTCTCATCGATGCGGATATCAGCCGCGGTGCGCTGCTGCTGGAGCGGATCCGGCCCGGGACGCCGTTGCCCGGCGGCGACGACCCGGTAAGCGTCGAGATAGCCGCCGGCCTCTTGGCCAAGCTCCACCTGGCCGCGCACGCGGAGCTTCCCCTCCCGGCGCTCGAAGACAGCTACGCCCGCCTTGAGAGCCGGGCGTGCGATGACGCGGACTTCGAGCAGCGAACCCGCGGCGACCCGACCCGGGGAGCGGCAGGCCTTGAGCGCCTGGAGACGGCGCGGGCGGCCGCCATGAACCTGTGCGCAACAACCGAGCGGACCGTGCTGCTCCACGGCGACTTCCTCGACAAGAACCTGCTGCGGTCCGGCACCGGCTACGTGGCCATCGATCCGATCCCCCGCATCGGCGACCCATGCGCAGACGCCGGCTTCTTCGCCGCCTGCCATCCACCCGCGACCACGATCTTGCAGCGAGCCGGAGCCGTGGCCGAGCACATGGGCCTGGATCGGCAGCGAGCGCTCCGCTGGGCAGCCGTCTGGGCTGTCTTGCAGACCTGCCAGGCCTGGCGCGACGACCAGTCCGACCTTGAAGCCTGCCTGTCCAGCGAGCAGTTCAAGCACCTACTCGCTCAGTAACGCCAGCAGCCAGATCCTCGCAGCCGCCAGCTCGTCCTGCCCGGCCGCGGAAAGGCCCGACCTGCGCGCAATCGCCCGTCCAGCACCTCCATCAGGTCAGCTTACGCGCGCAGAACAGCTGAATCTGCATGTCGCTGTCAGCTATGCCGGGTAGCGCCGACCTGAGCCAATTGGGCGGGTCGGTGCGCGGTTATCGGGGCGCTGGCCGACCGCTCGCCAGGTCCCGGTTTGTCCTTATAGATGCTCGTCCTCACCGTATATTTATGCATTGTCAACCTTGGCCTGAATGTCCGCTTCTGCCGCGGACCGGACTATGCCAGCGGTGCGTCTCCGTGAAGACGCGCTCATGCTGACGTACGCTGGCCCTGCTTAGCGCCCGGGACGCTGCCCGCGCGCGTACGCGTTCAGCCGGTCGAGCCCGTCGGCGTAGATCGCCTGCATCACCTTCGGCGCGAACATCCGCTCAAAGACCCCCCCGATCCCCCCGGCCCCGTCCCAGGCCGTGCAGACCTGCACCAGCGACGCCCCGCCTCGCGGCCAGACCGTGGTCGTGGTGACCAGGCTGGAGCCGGTATCGGACTCGGTCAGGACCCGGCCCGGTTCCGGTTCGTCCACCCGCATCCGGTACTCGCGGGTGCGGCCGCCCGCGGTCACCTTGAACCGGGTGACCGTGCCCGCGCCCACGCCACCGGATTCCACCCGGAAATCCGAGAACGCCGGGGGCAGGAAACGCGGGTGGTGCTCGCGCATGTCCGCGACATACCGGTAGACCGCATCGGCCGGTGCATCGATCGCACGCTCAGCGCAGACAACGATTTTCGCCATGCCAGCCTGTCTATCACGGCCAGTCAGTGCACTCACATGCGGCGAAGGGCACGAGTGATCCTGCTATTCAGGAGTTAGGCAGTTCTGCATCCAGCGGGCAGGGCATCTGCGTCAGCAAGGCCGTCGGCCACGAGGACATCGCGCCGTCCGGTGCGCTAGCCATCGGTGACGTGCGCGGGACCGGACTTCGGCGCCTGAGTTCGTGTGACTGCCGGCGGACCCGGCATCGGTAAGCGCCGGACTATGGCTGGCCGACCCTGGGCACCCGGGGCCGCCCGCGCGCAGCTTTCCAGGCTGGCTTGGGCGTCACGGGCGCGGATTTCGGCGCGGCTGCCGCGTATCAGGTGGACGGAAGCTCCCTCTGCGTATCTGAGAGCGCTAAGCGCCAGGCTGGGGAGCCCGTCCGGTTGAGCTGCCCGGGCAGCGGTCGCGTGCCGGGTGGACTGCGCCTGAACATCAGGCTCGCCTTCGCCCTCTGGCGTGGTTGCGCGCCGCCGTCTTCGGAGCAGAAGGGAATTGACCGATGACAGATCAATGGAATGCCGACATAGCGCAGAAATCACTGCCGGACTACGAGCTCCCCCCGCCGGGGTTCGACTTCGCCGCCGCATCCAGCCGCGACCGGCTTCGCTACGGCTTTCCGGCCGAGCCGGACCGCCAGACCCAGCCCCGCATGTGGGCCAAATGGGAACGAAACCTCCACCGGCCCTGGCGCCGCGTGGCACCTCAGTATGAGCTGCAGCCCGCCCGTCCGCTCCCGGCCACGTTGCCGGCGGGGAGCGGCACCAACTCGCACTGGTCCGGAGCGGTCGCGACACCGCCTGCCGGTCAGGGGTTCGCCAGCGTCTTGAGCACGTGGATAGTGCCGGACGCCTACCCGCCCCCGTCGGCCTGGAACGGCCACGGTTACAACGACGGCCTCTACAACGCGCTGCACTGGGTCGGCATCGCGGGGGACATCGGCGCCGGAGCCGGTAACCTGCTGCAGGCCGGCACCGGGACGAACGTCAACGTGGCCAGCGGCATCATCTCCGTGACGGCCTATTTCTGGTTCGAGTGGTGGAACAGCACCCTCGACAACGGCTACGCGATACTGAAGGGTTTCACCGTCACCCCTGGCGACACCATCGAGGTGGCGGTCTGCAGCGACGGCAACACCGGCGGCCTTGCCGCCATCGCCAACGTGACCAGGAGCGAATACATGTCGCAGCCGATCAACCCGCCGGCGGCGAATCTCACCTTGGTAGGCAACACCGCCGAGTGGATCGTGGAACGGGAAGGCTTCACGGGTGGTGGCCTGTCCACGCTCGCAAACTACGGATCGATATTCTTCTCCGACTGCCTGGCCGGCGGTTCGGGTTTCGAGGCCAACCTCAGTGGCGCCGGACTGGTCAATATGGTGGACGGTTCAGCGACCGTCTCGACGGCGCTCGACGTGAGCGCCACCGTGCTGGAGTGCTATTACGGCACCAGCCAGCCGTAAAACGCCGACGCGGCAGCGAGGGCACGGCGTTACTCTCATGGCCCTATGAGTCGCTTCATAGGACTGATCCGCTCACGCCGCCACGAGTCCGGCAATCCGCGGGTGGGCGTGTCCGCGGGTTCTGGAGCTGGGCAGGCCGCTGTCGGCGTAGGGTCACGATGGGGAAACGGAGTATCGCGTACGAGCCTGCGGGAGGGGCCGGCTGCTCGGCTACGGCACGCTCGTCGTCACCTCCGATAGCCGACACCGGCCGTTTCGCAAGGTCAGATACCTGCCCTATCCGCCACAGCCGTGCCTGGAGATGTCCGGGCTGCTCCGCCAGGAGGAGCAGGGCGACACCATAAACCCGCAGACCGGCGATGAAGGAATGACCGCGCAGGACTCCGCCAGACCTGTTCAGCAAGAGTAGTACACCTCGCCA
>JASHVM010000556.1:0-5925 GCA_030044595.1 Streptosporangiaceae bacterium | reverse complement strand
CATGGTGACGACCTGAGCCACTGGCACGGTCCCTTCCTTCGTGCGCCGCGCTTTTCGGCCACGACGCTGCTCGGTTGCTTCCTGGTGCCCGTGGGTTGACGCGCCTGCGGCCGGCCTGGCGGCCGGCGGACCGAGCGGCGCGTCCCGCTGGGAGTCGTTCACTCCGGCGAGCATGCGGGCACGCGATTTAGCCGCCGGCACGCGGGTACGGCACGGCGACCGCATTAAGGATACTTGACGTTCTCGCCGGCCGCGCGTTCAGCGGGCTCGGCCTTGTGGGTTACTCCCAGTGCGAACGTCCTTTGTTAACTGTCAACAAACGAACCGGAACCGGATATTCCGGGGGTCCGGGCCGGGTCGTGGAAGTCGGCCGCGCCCAGCTCGGTCGGCTGCACGGCCCGGCCGCGCGGCCGCGCAGGCGTGGTCAGTTCTACGCCCGGGGGTGGGCCTGGCGGTAGCTGGACTTCAGGCGCTCGATCGACACGTGCGTGTAGATCTGCGTGGTCGCCGGCGAGGAATGACCGAGGATCTCCTGGACGCTGCGCAGGTCTGCGCCGCCCTCGAGCAGGTGGGTGGCCGCGCTGTGCCGAATTCCGTGCGGGCCGGCATCGCGGATCGCCCCCGCCTCGCGTAGGCGCTGGTGCACGATCCGGCGAGCCGTGCGCGGGTCCAGGCGGCCGCCGCGAACGCCGAGGAAAAGGGCCGGCCCGCTGGCCGCGGTGGCGAGAGCGGGGCGGCCCGCGGCTAGCCAACGGGTCACCGCGCGGAGTGCGGGCAGGCCGACCGGGACGGTACGTTCCTTGTCCCCCTTGCCCCTGACCCGGACGGTCCGGCGGCTGTGGTCGAAACTGTCCGCGGTCAGTCCGCACAGCTCACTGACCCTGATGCCGGTCGCGTAGAGCAGCTCGAGCAGCGCGGCATCGCGCAGGGCGACCGCCGCCTCCAGCTGGGTCGCCTGGGCTGCCGCACCGGCCTGGCGGCCGACCACGTCCAGCACGGACTCCATCTCGTCCTTGCGCAGCACGTGCGGAAGGGCGCGGCGAGTCCGCAGCGTCCCCAGTTGCGGGCCTGGGTCGCTGGCCAGCCAACCGCGACCGTGCGCGAAGGCAGTGAATGTCCTGGCTGCCGCGCCGCGGCGGGCCAGCGTGGCGCGCGCGGCGCCGGAGGAATGCTGGCTGGCGAGCCAGCTGCGCAGATGCGTCAGGCCAAGACCGTCAACCGCCTGCACGCCGTTGCGGCTCGTGTGCTCGAGGAGCGACCTGATGTCTCCTGCGTAGGCCCGGGCCGTGTGCGGCGACAGCGAGCGCTCGGACCGGAGGTGACGCTCGAAGGCGGCCAGGGCCGCGGCCATCGAAGGCGGCAGCGAGCCCGCGGCCTCCTGTCCCGCGTCCTTCATGGGCCTAGTCTGCATCACGACTGTGACGCAAGCCCGGAACGGGCCAGGCGACAGGCGGTCGTGAATAATTTCGGATGCCGACACGCCGATCGAACTGAAGTTTGACAAGGGGTCGTCCTTCCGGCAGGGTGATCCATGCGTTCATCCCGACGTGGTCCTCGACCCGGCGACGAGGCCGCGGAACGCTCCCGCACCAGCGCCTAGAAAGGGACCGAGCATGGGCCAGAAGACTGTCCGGTTCAGCGACCTGAGCGGCCAGCTCATCACGCATGACGACGCACTGGCGCGCATCGTGGTGCACGAGCACCCCGAACTTGGCGACGGCCCAGTCGAGATCGAGGCTCTCACCGAGGAAGCCGAGGCCCTGGAGCGGACCGCTCTGCGAGTCGCGGTCGTTGACCTGTACCTCCCCGATGACGTCGAGCCGCGCCGCGTCGTCCTGGAGGCCGACGCCTTCGACAAGCTGGCCACCGACAACCCGATGGAAGAACTCCTTCTCACCGCCCGGCCGGCCAGGCGCAGCCCGCGGTCGGCGGCGAACGGCACCGTGCGCGGTGACCGCCTTGACTACACGACCCTGGAACACGCCGGCAAGCCACACAAGGGCAAGACCACCGACGCCGAAAAACGGCTGGTCCGTGATCATCTCGACGAGATCAACCAGCGGCTGGCGGCTCAGGGGGTGCGGACGATCAGCCTGACCGACCCGGATCACGTCGAGCGTTATGGCCTGCAGCAGTTCGCCAGGGACCGCACCGGCGAGCTCGAGTTCGAAGACGAGGCCGAGGTCGCCGCCGGGTAAGGCGAGCTTGCGCAGGCGCCAGCCGCGATCGCAGCGCTCGATGAAACCGCAACCGGCCAGCAGGCCGAGGCAGCGCAGCACCGTATCGAGGTCCACTCCCGCCTCGACCGCGATCGTTGCCGGTCCGGCGCCGCCGCGGGACGGAAAGGCGTCGAGCACCCTGGCGCTGTCGTAATCAAGATCGTCACGCGACGGCACCGGAGCGAGGTCCCGACCGCGAGATGGGGCACAGCCATCGGGAACGCTCACCGGCGAGAGCATCTCGATGATGTCCGCAGCCCGGGTGACGCACGTGGCGGCCCAGTCCCTGATGATCTTGTGGCATCCGGCCGACTGCGCCGACGTCACCGGCCCCGGGACGGCCATCAGCGGCCTGCCCAGCTCGGCGGCGTGCCGCGCGGTGTTCAGCGCGCCGCTGCGCTGGCCGGCCTCCACGATGACGGTGCCGCAGGTCATCGCGGCGATCGTCCGGTTGCGGACAAGGAACCGGAGTCGGGCCGGATGACGGCCTGGCGGCCACTCGCTGACCACCAGGCCCTGCGCGGCGATCGCCGCGAACAGGTCCGCGTGGCCGGCCGGATAGGGGTAGTCGACGCCGCAGGCCAGGACCGCGATCGTGATCGCCTCGGTGGCCAGTGCGCCGCGGTGCGCGGCGGCGTCGATCCCGTATGCCCCGCCCGAGACGACCGCCCAACCTCGCTCGCCGAGGTCGGCGGCAATCTCGCCGGCGACGTGCTCGCCGTATCCGCTGGCGGCCCGTGATCCCACTATCGAGACCGAGCGCAGGCAGGCGAGGCGCAGGTCCGCGGTACCCCGCAGCCACAGCGCGTACGGGCGAGCCGGTCCCAGCTCATCCAGGCTGGCGGGCCATTCGGAGTCCCCCGGACAGACCAGCCGGATGCCGTCGCGGCAGGTGGCTGCGATCTGCCCGTCGCCGGGCAGATGGGGCAGGCGGATCCGCCAGCGGCCGAGCGCGCGTTCCAGCGCACGCCGGCTGGCTGGGTTGTCGCCGCATCCGGGCCCGGTCCGGGGCAGCATGCCCGCCTTGATCGCGGCCAGCACCTCGGCGGGCGCGCAGAACTCCAGCAGGGCGCCGAGCGCAGGGTCGCCGGGTTCGGCCAGGTAGGTGAGCGCGGCCCGGGCCAGGGCCTGCAGGCCAAGCCGCCGGTCCTGGGTCATCGCCGTACTCCGAGCCACAGACCGAGCGCGGCGCGGCCGACCGCAGCCCGCTCGCTGGACCTGTCCAGCACGTCCTTGTCCAGCATTGGCATCACCCCGTATCCACCATCGCCGCCGACCGGGACGCGTCGCCGATGACCATCCCGCCTGTGGAAAGGTGGCCTGGCCGCGCGGCGCTTGTGGATAACGAGCAGGAAATGTAAGGGCCGGATGGTTAGATCCGTCCGGAGCATTTAGGGCCAGCCCACGAGCGGCCGGGGACGGGCGGGCACAGCGCCAGCCGCAAGGCTGTGAGTGCCGAAAACCCTGTCGCCTATGCGACTTGGGAACAGACGATGTTGCTCATCCGCGCCACCCAGGAAATCGCCTACCGGTCGGGTAACTACGAAAACGCCGCACTCCTGCTGGGCGTCCTCATCTGATCGGACCCAGACAGTCAGGACTTCGAGGTCGGGTTGCCGGTATTCGAATCCTCACATCTCCAAGGCCACCTGCCGCAGTCAGTGCTGGAGACGCTGATCGCCGACGGATTCAATACGGAGCCTGGAGCTGCCTTCCGCCTCGCAGTTACCGCGCTTACTGAGTTGGCAGCGGACAAGGGTACGCCGCGGTCTCGACGACCGACTCTGGACCCGTCGGTTACATTCGGGACTCGGCTCATGCTGATCGCGCCGCATTCTCCCTCGCCATCCTGAGAGGGCGCGCGAACGTCCAGACCTGGCGCATCCGCGGCAAGCTCCGCCGCTGCCCTTGACGCGCAGGCCAGCTCGCCAAGGCCATCCACGTACTGCAGATCCGCGAGGCAAACGCGGGACGAAAAGGCTCACTGTCTGTTGTTGATCCACTCAGCAGCCGCCAGCGTGTCCGGGTGATCTGAGCCCAGCTTCCGCTCCAGATAGGGCAGCATATCCCGGAACTCTTTCTCCGCTCCGGCATGATCCCCGCGCGCCGCCATCTCCCGGGCGATACTGAACCAGAGGACCAGCGTGAGCGGGTGATCCGGGCCCAATTTCCGCTCCAGATGAGGCAGTACATCCCGGAACTCGTCCTCCGCCCCGGTATGATCCCCGCGCGCCGCCATCTCCCGGGCGATACTGAACCGGGTGGCCAGCGTATCCGGGTGATCTGGCCCCAGCCTTCGCCTCAGGTGGGGCAGCAGATCCCGGAACTCTTTCTCGGCTCCGGCATGATCCCGGCGCGCCGCCATCTCCCGGGCGATACTGAACCGGGCGATCAGCGTGTCCGGATGATCCGGCCCCAGCTTCCGCTGCCGTGCCGGCAGTACATCCCGGAACTCCTGCTCCGCCCCGGCATGATCCCCGCGAGCCGCCATCTCCTGGGCGACGGCGAACCGGGTGGCCAACGTGTCCGGGTGATCCGGCCCCAGCGTCCGCTCCAGATCAGGCAGTACATGCCGGAACTCGTCCTCCGCCCCGGCATGATCCCCGCGCGCCGCCATCTCCCGGGCGATACTGAACCGGACAATCAGCGTGTCCGGGTGATCCGGCCCCAGCGTCCGCTCCAGATGAGGCAGTACATCCCGGAACTCGTCCTCCGCCCCGGCATGATCCCCGCGCGCCGCCATCTCCTGGGCGATGCTGAACCGGGTGGCCAGCGTGTCCGGGTGATCCGGCCCCAGCGTCCGCTGCCGTACCGCCAGCACGTCCCGGAATTGATCCTCCGCCCCGGCATGATCGCCGCGCGCCGCCATCTCCCGGGCGATGGCGAACAAGGTGGCCAACGTGTCCGGGTGATCCGGCCCCAGCGTCCGCTGCCGTACCGCGAACACATGCCGGAAACTCTTGTGCGCCGCGGCATGATCGCCGCGCGCCGCCATCTCCCGGGCGATGGCGAACCAGGTGGCCAACGTGTCCGGGTGATCCCGGCCCAGCGTCCGCTGCCGCGCCGCGAGCACATCCCGGAACGCGATCTCCGCCCCGGCATGGTCGCCGCGCGCCGCCGTCTCCTGGGCGACGGCGAACCGGGTGGCCAACGTGTCCGGGTGATCCGGCCCCAATGTCTGCTTCCGTGCCGCGAGCACATTCCGGAACTCGTCCTCCGACGCGGTATGCTTCCCGCGCGCGGCCATCTCCTGGGCGATGCTGAACCGGGTGGCCAGTGTGTCCGGGTGATCCGGCCCCAGCGTGTGCTGCTGTGCCGCGAGCACATTCCGGAACTCGTCCTCCGACGCGGTATGCTCCCCGCGCGCGGCCATCTCCTGGGCGATGCTGAACCGGGTGGCCAACGTGTCCGCATGGTCCGGCCCAAGCGTGTGCTGCTGATCGGTCAACGCCCGCTGGTGTAGCGCGATTGCCTCGTCCGAACGTCCCGCCTCCCGGTGGGCTGCAGCTCGGCTCGCATTAGTCGCCAACGTGTCCGCGTGATCCAGCCCCAGCCTGTGCTGCTGATCCACCACGGACCGCTGGTGCAGCGCGAGTGCCACGTCAGAGGCGTACCGCTGGAGCCCAAGCGCTATGCGCAGCGCGTCGGCGAATTCCCCGCAGCTGGCGTAACGACCTTCGGGAGCCTTCGCTAGGGCGTGCAGCAG
>JASHVM010000555.1:0-2900 GCA_030044595.1 Streptosporangiaceae bacterium | reverse complement strand
AGCGGGCCGAGGCGGAGCGCCCGCTGGTGGGCAAGGACGGCGGGGTGATCGACCCGGACGTGATCTGGTCGTGCACCAACTGCGGGGCGTGCGTGGAGGAATGCCCGGTGGACATCGAGCATATCGACCACATCGACGGGATGCGGCGGTACCAGGTACTGATCGAGTCGGCGTTCCCGGTCGAGGCCGCGGGCATGCTGCGCAACCTGGAGAACAAGGGCGACCCGTGGGGCATGGGCGAGTCCCGGCGGGCCGACTGGATCGGCGAGCTCGACTTCGAGGTCCCCGTCGTCGAGGGGAGGATCCCCGATGATGTGGAGTACCTGTTCTGGGTCGGCTGCGCGGGCGCGCTGGAGGACCGGGCCAAGAAGACCACCAAGGCGATCGCGACGCTGCTGCACGCCGCGGGCGTGAAGTTCGCGGTGCTCGGCCCGGCCGAGACCTGCACCGGCGACCCGGCGCGGCGGATGGGCAATGAGTTCGTGTACTCGATGCTGGCCCAGCAGAATATCGAGACGCTCAACCAGGCGGGCGCGCGCACGATCGTGGCCAGCTGCCCGCACTGCTTCAACACCCTCGCGAACGAGTACCCGCAGCTCGGCGGCGACTACCAGGTCATCCACCACACCCAGCTGCTGGCCCGGCTGGTCGACCAGGGCCGGCTGAAGCCGGACGGCCGGGTGGAGGAGAAGCTGACCTACCACGACCCGTGCTTCCTCGGCCGGCACAACAAGGTGTTCACCCCGCCCCGGGCCATCCTCGAGGCGGTCCCCGGCATCCAGGCCGAAGAGATGCACCGGTGCAAGAACCGAGGGTTCTGCTGCGGCGCCGGCGGCGCGCGGATGTGGATGGAAGAGCGGATCGGCAAGCGGATCAACATCGAGCGCATCGAGGAAGCCCTGGCCCTGGACCCGGACACGATCTCCACGTCCTGCCCGTACTGCCTGGTCATGCTCGGCGACGCGGTCAGCGCGAAAAAGGCATCCGGGCAGGCCAAGGACACCCTCGAGGTCGTCGACGTGGCCCAGCTGCTGGCCCGCTCGGTGGCCCCGGCCGCCAAGGAGGCCAGCCCCGCCGTCCCCGACGGCGGCTCCGGCGGGTCCGGCGGTTCCGGCGGGGACGGCCAGGTGTCATCGGGCAGCTGACCGCCGCGAGCGTTTTTCGGCGCAGGCTGGCGAAACCGCGCTCTTCCAGGTCCGCGATCGTCCGGAAGGCCAGGGAGAACCCCGACGTAGTTCGGACAGCGCGGACTCCGAATCCGGTTGGACAGGCGCGCCTATCGCCATCTACCGCGTCACCGGCTTGGTCGCCGAACCGGTTCAGATGATCGGCTTTTCTTCAGGGCCAGCCCGGTCTGGAATGCTTCAGCGCCAAAGCGGCCGAAGGGCCGGGACAAAGATCCCGGCCCTTCGGCCGCTGATCGAGGGTATGCGTGCCTGATTAACCGGCCATCTGGTTGTTGCCGTGGACCAGGTAGTTGGCCAGGGCGGCCTGCGTGGCGGCGTTCATCTGCCCGGTCTGCGGCAGGCCGGCGTCACGCTGAAGGTACTTGATCGCCTGGACCGTCTGAGGCCCCATGATGCCATCGTCCGGGCCTTCGTAGTAGTTCAGCTGACCCAGCTCCTGCTGCAGCTTCTTCACCGCGGCCGAGGGCGTGACCGGGGTAGTGGGGTGGGCCGGGTTAACCGGCGTGGTCGGCTGGGCCGGGACGGACGTGGAGGTCGGCGTGCCGTTGGTTGCCGGGGCCTGGCTGGAATGCGAGTGCCACACGGTCACCGCCAGCGCAACGAGGGCTGCGGCCACCGCCGTGCCGATGACGGCGATCCAGATGCGGAACCAGGACGGGCCACCGCCCTGCTTGCGGGGCGCCTGCCGGTAAGGGTTCTGCTGGTACGGGTCTTGCTGGTACGGGTTCTGCTGGTACGGGTCCTGCTGGTAGGGGTCCTGCTGGTTCCGGGTGTAGGACGGGATGCTCATCGCGGGGTTTCTCCTTATGCCAACTCAGTTGATCGGTGTGGATAGGTCCACTGTCGCTTGAGCCGAGAGCAAAATCCCTAGGGAAACTCCCTAATCCACACGCCTAGGGGTCGGTCCGGGTACCGCAGTGACCTGCTGGCCCGCCTCAGGGGCGCGCGATCGGTTCAGACCTTGGAGCGGAAGAAGTTCATGTAGGAGCGCGACGGCGTTGGTCCTCGCTGATCTTGGTACCTGGAGCCGTAGACGGGCGAGCCGTACGGGTGCTCCGCCGGCGAACTGGTGCGGAACAAGCACAGCTGCCCTATCTTCATTCCTGGCCAGAGTTTGATGGGCAGCGTCGCCACGTTGGACAACTCGAGCGTCACGTGCCCGGAGAAGCCTGGGTCGATCCAACCGGCCGTGGAGTGGGTGAGCAGGCCCAGCCTTCCCAAAGAGCTTTTGCCTTCCAGGCGTCCTGCCAGGTCGTCGGGAAGCGTGACGACTTCAAAGGTGGAGGCCAGGACGAACTCGTTGGGGTGCAGCACGAACGGGTCTTCGCCGTCGGTCTCGACCAGCCTCGTCAGGTCCGGCTGCTCAACCGCGGGGTCAATGTGCGGGTAGCGATGGTTCTCGAAAACCCGGAAGTACCGATCCAGCCGCACGTCGATGCTGGACGGCTGGATCAACTCGGGTGCGTACGGGTCGAGCTTGACTCGTCCCGACTCGATCTCGGCCTTGATGTCACGATCGGATAGGAGCACGCTGGCAACCTACCGGGTCCGGTACGATGTCTGGGCGAACACGGCACAGACTCGTTCTTCAGCGGCGGGGCGAAGCGGTGCCCGTGGGCGTGCGCAGTTCGCGGGTGTAGTTCAATGGCAGAACATCAGCTTCCCAAGCTGATAGTGCGGGTTCGATTCCCGTCACCCGCTCCAGAGCAAAAG
>JASHVM010000554.1:0-3447 GCA_030044595.1 Streptosporangiaceae bacterium | reverse complement strand
CCACGTGAACACGAGGATGGCCAACGAGATAGGGTTTTTGACTGCTCGGCACGAGGTCCTGGTCCTCAAACGGCACAAGGAGGCGTAGGAGTCCCGCCAGACTCTTACCCTGACTCTTCATGCAGGACGTCTAGCCATGCATGGCTTTGTCACCGAGGTCGCGCTGCCGTAGCAGTCGAAGCGACATTGCCGATCTAGGCAACAGTCGGCCGGTTCGTGAGTACGCCCGAAACCCGGACGATCGGCGTGCACGGAAAGCGAGGATTCTGCACAGTCGTTTTCCGCCGAGTCGGCAGGAACCCGATTCATCGCCGCCATCAGCGCGTTCCCGCGCGAGCTGATTCCAACTGGGCTAAATCGGACACTCGATCGCGCCGATCAGGGGGCTTAGATGCGGCGGGTCGCAGGTCAGGCCTCGGCTATGACTGCTCACGCTCCGAGCTAGGCATGTCTGGAGTTGCTCGCCGGGCCAGGTACCCGGTCTTACGTAGTGAGAGCAGATAATTATTCGGCTCTCGCTCCGAGACGACGTGCTCTTACGCTGGCCTTCCTGCGGAAACTACAGCGCTCGCCTATCGCTGCCTTCTAAGCAGCCGGTGGCGGGGGTCGAATCTTGCCGGGCGTGCTCGACCAAAACACCGGGTCATCGGCGACCGGGGACAAGCTGGCGATGAACGCTCATGACGCCTCCCCCGTCGCCGTGCCCGCCGCCTGCCCGATCTACCGGGTTTCGGCCTCCCTAGCGCAGCCGCCGCCTGCCTGCTCAGCTCATCTCTCTTGCGGCCACGCCAGATTCTCGGCTGGTGGCTGACCTAAGATGCTGAGGACCGACCCCTGCCCGTAGCCGTTGCCCTGGCCCTGCCCGTAGCCGTTGCCCTGGCCCTGCCCGTAGCCGTTGCCCTGGCCCTGCCCGTACCCGTTGCCGTTCCCCTGGCCCTGCCCGTACCCGTTGCCCTGGCCTGGCCCGTACCCGTTGCCGTTCCCCTGGCCCTGCCCGTACCCGTTCCCCTGGCCCTGCCCGTACCCGTAGCCGTTCCCCCGGTCCTGGCCGTGGTCGGCGTCTTTGCCGTACCGGTGCCAACGGAACCTTCCGCGGCCGCTGTGGGTGGCGGTGACGATTCGGTGATGACTGGCATCCATCTGCAGCACGCCCGTGTCACTAGGGCTGGTACGCCGACGGGCCTGGCGACTCGGGCTGGCGGAGAACGGCGGGCGGGAGGGCGGGGGCGCCGCGATCGCGCCGGCCGGATGCCCGGTCGGCGCAGAGGATAGCGCGCCGCCCGGATGCCGGATCAACGCGGCACCGATGGTAACGGCCAGCAGCATGATGATGAGCCCCGCGATCGTGGCGGAGGCGAGGACCGGGACTGGCCTGCGACGAACTCGGCGACCACCTGCCCGCGCACCGGACGCGTGCCGGAGCGCGGCCGGGACTGGCCACCGGGCGTCATCTGCGAGCGCGGCCGACGCTATCACCGGCGCTGACGGCGGAGCTGCGGCGGGTGCGGCCAGAGGGTAGCGCGCGCGGCCCGCGCCGATGCTCAAACTATCCCGCGGATCGTCTCGCAGCCGACCCGCCCGGTGCGCGACCTCGGCGGCGCTGCCCGGCCGCCAGGCCGGATCCTTGGCGAGCAGTTGCATCACCAGCGCGGCCACACCGGCCGACACCGACGGCGGCAGCGGCGGCACCAGGCGGTCACGGTGCGCGCACGCCACGTCGAGCGGTTCGCCAGTGAACGGCGGTGCCCCGGCCAGGCATTGGTACGCGACGACTCCCAGCGCATACAGGTCACTGGCCGGCCCGGCTGGAGCTCCGGCGATCCGTTCCGGCGCTAGGTACTCCGCCGTGCCCATGACAACCCCGGTGAGCGTGACGGGCGCCGAGCCGATCGCGTGCGAGATACCGAAATCGGTGATCTTCACGGTCCCGTCCGAGGCAAGCAGCAGGTTCCCCGGCTTGACATCACGGTGAATCAGGCCGGTGGCGTGCGCCGCCTGCAGCCCGGCCGCGGCCTGCGCCACGATGTCCATCGTCCGCGCCGCACTCAGGGGACCGCCGGCGAGCACGCCAGCCAGGGAGGGCCCGTCCACCAGTTCCATGACCAGATAGGGCTGGAGGCCATCGGCCGGCTCGTCATAGTCATAGGTATGCGCGATGTTCACGTGCCACAAGGCCGCGGCGTTCCGCGCCTCGGCCCGGAACCGGGCCAGGACTTCGGGCTGCTGAGCGCGACCAGGATGCAGCAGCTTGACGGCGACCGGCCGCGCCAGGACGGCATCGGTCGCCCGCCACACCTCACTGAACCCGCCCTTGCCGATCGGTTCATCAAGCCGATAACGACCAGCGAGGAGGTTTCCTCCCAGGCCCATCAACCGGTCGTTACCCTCCCCGGCGGACCTTTACCCGCCCGGGACGCCAAATGTCTGTGGCGCGGGGCCGTCGCAACCGTACCTGCGGTCAGCCGCCCGTCATGCCGTGCTTGACGCAGAACTCGTTTGGGCGTGGACCCACGAGCACGGCCCGTGCGGTTCCGCGAAGCCTGCGCCGGTCATCGACGAAGCGGGCGTGCCGGGGCCGGCGTGCCGGGCCGGCGGCTGGCGCCGTCGGCGCGCTCGAGACGCGGCGGGGCCAGGCCGGATGATTCGTCAAAGCCTGCGCGGCCGCAGCCCGGATCGTCAGCCACGGCCAGGCCATCTGTGCCCGCATCGAATCCGGTCACCCGGAGGATTACCCTCCAGGCGATATGAAAGATTAGCCGATTACACGCGGTGACAGCGGTCCAGATGTTCTCAGGCTCACGTCGGCAGCCCTGTGGATAGGCCGTGAATAGATCCGTGGATAACCACCGTTAAATGCGGATAACTGCTCGTTTCCTGTGGATTATTTCGCGGACGGCGGAAAAACTCGAAATGGCTGGCCGCGGGCTCTTGCGCGGTGCCGGCAGAGGCAGTACAAATGTTTCACTGTCGGAAACGGGCACCACCTGGGGGCTGGCCCCCGGAACGCAGCAGGAGCCGGGCGACCGGCCCCTCGCGCGGGTGCCTGGCGCCGACGGGCGGCGCGCGGCGCCGGCACGGCCAGGCGACTGGCCAACCGGTGCGGCGAGGCCGGGAAGGGTCCCTCCATCTCATACATGGAGGGACCCTTCCTGATTCGGCCGGGCAGGAATGGCTTTGCGCCGGCTCGGCGGTGCCCGGCTTCTTGAGCGATCTCCTCCGCGCCGGGTCCTCGCCTGCGGCGTGTCGGGTATGTCGCGCAAGCCCCGGCACGTGATCTGCTGCTGGCTGCCACCCCGGGCAGCCGGGCCGCTGACCGAATTTGTGCATAAGCATGTGGATCACTTGTGCACAACGGCACCTGGCCTGTGCACGCGCGGTGGAAATGCTGGGGATCCCGCTACCCGGCCACGCTCATAAAAGAGTCTTTAACTGGGAGAACATAACCTG
>JASHVM010000553.1:0-4050 GCA_030044595.1 Streptosporangiaceae bacterium | reverse complement strand
CCCTGCCTGCTGGCGAGGGGCGGGTCGCTTGCGAGGTGGCAGGAGCGTAAAATGCTAATAGGATGACTGTCAAGAGTTCCGTGCTGTTCGTAATATGTTGTAATATGTGTTTTCGCGCGAATCAAGGACACTTCCGGGTTGAAACACCTGTTGCATCCGAATGGCCGCGGATAAGCCGGTCCGGCTTGAAACACATGTTGCACCTTAATGGCTACGGATAAGCCGGTCCAGGTTGAAACACCTGTTGCACCTAAATGGCCGCGGATAGGCCGCTCATCGCGATTTGGCACCGATCAGCCGTGTGAATGAGCGCGGCGCGGTCCAGGCGAGCCAGGCGCCGGGTTCGACAACTGGCAGGAATGCGCGGAGCACTCACTGCGCTGCCGAGATCCGGGACACCCAGCCGCGGCCGCCAAGCTGAACGGCGGTGCGTCCTGCCAGCAACGGCGGTACATCATGCCGGACGTCATAGTGTGGTCAGCGCGACATCGCGGGGGTGGCCGCGCCGGGCGATCAGCCCCGCGGTGTGACGGTTCCCGCTAGGAGTTGCCGTCGTCTATCTGCGTGGCGACGGCGAGCGCCGTGTTGATCGGGATCGCGTAGCCGACGACGTGGAGGCCGCTCCCCGAACCCCCGACAATGATGCCGATCACCTGGCCGTTCAGGTTTACCAGCGGGCCGCCGATCGCCGACGGCACCGCGGACTGCAGCACCGATGCCATGAGCCCGCTCCGGGTCGTCCTGCCGACGGTGACGGTCGTGTCCAGGGTGACCAGGGTCCCGACGTCGATGGTCAGGGCATCCGCCCTGCCCGTGGTGCCGATCGCGGTGTCGTAGACCTCGCCCGGCACATGATAGGAGGACTGCCTGGAGGCTTCCGCGCTTTTGACGATCGTGGCCGAGTTCCCGACCGGGGCGGTCGAGAACGGCCTCCCATTTGCGCCTTCCAGCTGGAGCAGCGCCAGGCCCGCCGCCGCGTCCACGCCGATCACCTTGGCCTTGAAGGTCATGCGGGACAGGACGTACTCCGCCGCCAGGTCCGCCGCACCCGCGGAGGGCTGGTAAGTGGTCAGCACCTTCCCCGACTGAGTGAGCACCAGGCCGATCCCGACCGAGGTCCCGCCCGACAGGACGTGGACCATGCCGAGAGCCGCCGATTCAAGGATGTTCGCCTGGTTGTCCTGGGCAGTTTCGTCGTCGTCCTCGATGAACGCGGTGTGCGCCGTGGCCGGCCGGGGAATCGCCGTGTTGATCACCGTGTCACCGAGCCCGACAGCCCTGCCGGCGCCGAAGCCGAGCCCCGCCGCGAGGATGACCGCCGCCGCGATCACAGAGATCCTGAAGCGCTTGTTCCGCCAGGCTTCCGGCAGGGCCTGGCCGTACTTCGCGTCATCACTCGCGCCCGGGTCGTCTTCCGCACGCGTGCGCTGTCCGCTTTCGCCTGCTTCCTGAACATGCATCGTCCGGCTGCTTGTCACGATGGTCACATCCCGGACGGGTTCGCCGTCTGCGCGGCGGCGTTGAAGGTCGCCGCGACCGCCACGCCCGCACCGTTCCGGATGACCGTGACGGGATTCGTCAGGCGGAAGTGCCGGCAGGCAAGATTGACGAACGACGTGCTCAGCCGGTTGGCCATGAAGGTGAGCAGGTTGTCGCCGGCCCCCGCCGACGGCGACTGGCCGGTGGCGAGCAGGTTCTGGTTGGCGGCCAGGAACGGCGTCTGGATGTTGACGATGTTCTGGCAGTACATCGCGGGGCTGCTGGTCTTGTCGTTCTGGTTGCTGATCGGCGCCTGGCCGAGTTCCTCGCGGTACATGTCGGTCTTGGCCGCGTCGAACTGATCGTCGCCGTTCAGCACCAGCTCGTCGTTCTCCGGCACCAGCGCCGCGATCTTCGGCTGATACGCGCCCGACAGTATCTCGTCCAACGTCTGGGAAGTGGTCGGCTGGTCGTTGTTGGCCAGGTCAGGGGCCTGGAACGGGGTGCACCCGAGGAGCGGGTCGAGGAACAGGTCGAGCAGGGTGTTGTCACTGCGGCTGTGCAGCAGCGTCGCCCCCGCCATGTTGCCTGCGTTGGCCGTGGTGTCCTGCGCCGTCTGGCCGGTGAGCGGGTTCAGCAGGTACTCGGTGGTCACGTTGCCGCCCTGGTCCGGGCCGGCCACCTCGAAGTTGCGCGTGACCGGGCACGTCTGGCCCGTGCCCCCGTGGCCGCCGGACGGGATGATCTTGGCCGAGGTACCCGGGGACGGCACCTTGAGCACGCCCTCCCGCTCGGCCTTCTTCACCGCGTTGAAGAAGTTGATCCCGTTGCAGAACGACACCTGCCCGAAGATCGACCCCGTCTGGCCGTTGACGCAGTCGGCGTCCGCGAGCGTGGTCGGCGTCGTCCCCACCTGGAACAGGTCCGTGCCGTTGAACCCGAAGTCGATCGTCACGACCGCGTTCGCCGGGATCGTCGGCACCCTGGGCACCACCGCCGGCCTGGTGCCCTTCGTAACCACGAGCGGGTCATAGACCGACAGCGCCCCGGTGGCCGGATCCAGGATCGTGGCCTGGACGAACGCCCCCAGGTTGACCGCGTTGGTCATCTCGCAGCCAGAGGCTGCCGGCGACTGTCCGTCCGTGCCGGTGAGTTGATACGGCGTGGCCAGGCCCCGCGGGCTGAGCGGGTTAGCCGGAACGATGATGTCACAGTTGACATTGGTCGTCAGGGTCGTCGCTGGAGTCGTCGTCGACGTCGGAGCGGTGGCCGAGGGACTCGGGCTCACCGGAACACCCAGAGGCACCGGGTCACTACCTGAGTTGCTCGAGCCCGCCTGGAACGCGATCACCCCGCCGATCACCAGGCCTAGCGTCACAGGCACGGCGAGCTGGGCCGCAATACGCGTCATACCACTTTTTTGCATGCGGCGTCGCCATGTGGACCGGCGCCCGTCATGCACCCAATCCACCTCCACGTCCGCCGTTCCGCCCTAGGAGAGATACGTTAGACCAGCTAGGCGGCATGACGCGGGAAATTTGGAAGATCGAAATCTATTGCAGGCCTCTAACGTCGCAGATGGGGCGCGTGATCGTAGGGTGATAGTGGAGTGATAACCTTGAGATACACGAGGCAAATGTCCGGACCTCACCCGCACGTGACCGAAAGCGTTATCAAATTACGCCTCTATACGGTCAGTTCCTCCGTACGGGTAACGGGTGTTGGCGTTGCTCGCCGGCCCGCAGACGAGCCTGGCAGCGCTACGGCGACCCCAGATTCTCCGGAGCCGGGCGCCTGGCCGCGTTCTTGCCCGGTGCTGCTGGCCTACTGCCTTTGGGTCCCCGGCTCCATCCCCGGAATTTTATGCACAACCTCTTACCAAGCTATGACAACCCTGCGCTCGCCTTTGTCCAGTGGTATAGTCGCGGTCGCTGTTTCATCAGGCCCCCGCCCCGCATAAGGGTAAGGTAGCCGGTCTTTTTTGCGGAACACTGCACCTGCCGGGCCGATCCGCCGTTCAATGGGTGTTACCTCCTCGTGATGCCAGGTCAACCCACCACGGGCGGGGCGGTCACTCCAGGTAGTGAAGGGTCGGGACATGCTCAAACTGCTGGCCTTCACCCTGCCTTTGTGTCTTGATACCTTTGCTGTCTCATTTGCCGTGCTGGGGGAAATGCGCCTGACCCGCGTGCAACGGATACGCGTCATCGTGCTGTTGATCGCATTCGAGGCCGGAATGCCGCTGGTCGGGATCGCACTGGGGACGCCGCTGACTCACCTGGTCAGCAGCCCCCGCCACCTGGTCATCGACCCTTACCAGCTCGGCAGCCCGGCCGAGGCCTACCAACTTCGCCTGGCCTACCGCACTCACCTGGCCGACACCGTCGACCTGACTTTCGTCGGCCGGTATATCGTCCCGATTGTCATCCCCGTGGTCGTCGGCGGCCTGGGCCTCCTGATGCTGGACGAGGGCCTCAACGGCGATGACGATGACGATGACGAGGCAGGCAAGGCGAGGGCGCTGGTGGGAGCGCGCGGCCTTTCCGTCATCGGGCTCGGCCTTGGCATCAG
>JASHVM010000552.1:0-10688 GCA_030044595.1 Streptosporangiaceae bacterium | reverse complement strand
CGCTCACGCCCACGCCGTTCTCTCCGGTCGTGGACGGCGACGTGCTGCCCGCCGCGCCCTGGTCGGCCGTGGCGGCGGGCGCCGGCCGGACCGTCGACCTGGTCGCCGGGCACAACCGCGACGAATACCGGCTGTTCACCGAGATGTTCGGGATCCGCGGGAAGGTAACCGCCGAGATGGCGAGCCACGCGCTCCATCACCTGGCGCCCGGCGCCAGCCTCGAGCCCGCGTACCGGGCCGCCTACCCCGATGCCGATCCCGAGACGCTTTACGAGCTGGTCCATTCCGACTGGCTGTTCCGGATGCCGAGCCTGCACCTGGCCCAGGCGCACGCCGCGGCCGGCGGGCGGACCTTCCTGTACGAGGTCGCCTACCCGGCGGCCGTCGGAGGCCTCGGCGCCTGCCACGCGATCGACGTGCCGCTGGTGTTCGGTGCCGGCGGCGAACTCTGGCAGCTGTTTTTCGGCCCCGAGCCGCCCGCCGGCGCGGTGACGATCGGGAAGCTGATCCGCTCGCAGTGGGCGGCGTTCGCCGCGAACGGCGACCCCGGCTGGCCGCCCTACGCCCCCAGCAGCCGAACGACCCGCGTCTTCGACGACCCGCCGGACGTGTCCCGCTACCCGGAAGAGGCCTCCCTGCGCATCTGGGATCAGCACCGCTTCGGCGCCATCGACCTGGACCCGCAGGTGCCGGAGACCAAGCGGTAGGGTTTGCTGGTGCCGATCTACGCGCTGGGTGGCGACGAGCCGGACATCGACGAGGCGGCGTTCGTCCACCCCGATGCCGTCGTCATCGGCCAGGTGCGGATCGGCCCCGAGGCGTCGGTGTGGCCCTGCGCGGTGCTGCGCGGCGACCACGGCCGGATCGAGATCGGCGCGAGGACCTCGGTCCAGGACGGAACCGTAATCCACTGCACGCACGACTGGCCCACGCTCATCGGCTCCGACTGCGTGGTCGGGCACAACGCGCACCTCGAAGGCTGCGTGGTGGCGGACCGGTGCCTCATCGGCTCCGGGTCGGTCGTGCTGAACGGGGTCAGGATCGGCGCCGGCTCGATCGTGGCCGCCGCCGCCCTGGTACCGGAGGGCTTCGAGGTGCCGCCCGGCACGCTGGTGGTGGGCGTCCCGGCCACGATCAAGAAGACCGGGCTTCCCGGCGACCTGACCGCCGACGCGGTGAAGACGTACGTCGAGTCCGCCCGCAGGTACCGGGCCGGGCTCCGGCGCCTGGATCCGTAGCGCCGCGATGATCGACGGCATGGTGGTCGTTGACGCCCACATGCACGTGCCGAGGCTGAGCACGGTGACGCCCGCGTGGCTGGAGTGGGCGGCCAAGTTCGGCCAGGGTTCCCCGTGGCGGGACGCGTTCGGGCCGGATGGCGACCCGGTCCCGGCGCGCCTGAACGCGCTGCTCGACGCCGAGGGCACCGATGCCGCGCTGCTGTTCGCCGAGTACAGCCCGGGGGCGACCGGGCTTCAGCCGGTCGAGGACCTGCTGCCGATCGTCGCATCCAACCCCAGGCGGTTCCGCCTGGTCGCCAACGTGAACCCGCGCCTGCACCAGCCGCCGGCCGCCGAGGCCGAACGCCAGCTCGACCTCGGGGCCGTCGCGGTCAAAGTGCACCCGGTGCACGGCGGCTTCCGCGCCGAGGGCCGCGACATGTACCCGGTCTACGACCTGTGCGCCGAGCGCGGCGTACCGGTGATCGTGCATACCGGCGGCAGCATCTTTCCCGGCTCGCGGCCCGAAGCGGGGGATCCGAAGCTGATGGACCAGGTCGCGGAGGACTTCCCGGGCGTCCCGCTGGTGCTGGCCCACGGCGGGCGCGGCCACTGGTACGCCGACGCCGCCCGGATGGCGCTGGCCCGCGCTAACGTCTGGCTCGACCTCGCCGGGCTGCCGCCGAAACGCCTGCCCGGCTACTACGCCGGCTTCGACCTCCCGCTGCTGGCCCGGAAGTGGATCTTCGGCACGGACTGGCCGGGCGTTCCCGGCGTGGCGAATAACGTGCGCGCGGTCGCGGCGCTTGGCCTCCCCGATGACATCCTCGCCGCCGTCCTCGCCGGCAACGCGGCGCGCGTCTACACCGGGATCAACCTCGGCTAGGGCTCGATTGCATTCAACTTCAGCGGCACGCCTTACGCGGACCTGGGGCGCGAGGCCGCCGCGATGCTGGCCAGGGAGCAAGTCAGCCGAAACTAGCCGCCAGCAGTGCACGTTGTCCTTGGTATCCGCACACAATGCACCAGTAGAGTCAGAGCACCGTGGACCTGGATATTACGTACGCGACCACCCTCGTGGCTGCCGTGCTGCTCGGGATCGGGTTCGTGCTCCAGCAGTATTCCGCCGAGCAGGAGCCTGACTCGCGGTTCCTGTCCCTGCGCATCCTGACCGACCTGCTGCGTAAGCCGAGGTGGCTGCTGGGCGTCGTGTGCATGGTGGCCGGGTACCTGTGCGCGGCCTGGTCGATCGGCCACCTCGAGCTGACGCTGGTGGAGCCCCTGCTGAGCACGTACCTGGTGTGGGCTCTGGTGCTGGCGGTCCCGTTGTCCCGGCAGCGCTTCCGCGTCCCCGAAGTCGTCGGCGCCGTCATCCTGATCGTCGGCGTGGCCCTGCTCTCGGTACGCCGGGAAATCACGCCCATCGGCCTGTCGTTCGGCTCGTTCTCGGAGTGGTACGCGGCGGCGATCATCGCGGGCATCGCGTTCGCCGCCGTGGCGATCGGGCACCGCAAGCAGGGACAGGTGCGTGCCACCCTCACCGGGCTGGCGGCCGGCCTGGTCTTCGGCATCCAGGACGCGCTGACCAGGCAGACCCTCGAGGCCACGCAGGGCAACTCGTGGACGATCCTGTTCAGCACCTGGTCCGCCTACGCTCTGGTCGGCGCGGGCATCGTCGGGATCTGGCTGATGCAGAACGCGTTCAGCGCCGCCCCGCTGCACGCTTCGCTGCCCGCCATCGCCGCCGGCGAGCCCCTCGCCGGGATCGCGCTCGGGATCATCGTGTTCGGTGACACCATCCAGATCTCACCGGCCGGGCTCGCGATCGAGGCCGGCGGGATCGCCGCGCTGATCATCGGGGTGATCGCGGTGGCGCGCTCGTCGGCTTTCAGCGGGCTGCGGAAGATAACCGGTGCCATCAAGCCCGGATTGGATGCGGCCATCCACCGAACTCCGGAAGGCTCCGACGTCCACCGGACGCCGGAGCATCCGCCAGACCTCCGGGCCTCGGAGGATTCACCGGACGGCAAGCCGCCCGCGCGCAAATTCACCCGCCCGGCTCACTGGCGGGAGGTTCACGATTCCGCGTCCGGCGGCGAAGGCCGCTGAGCCCGCGTCCCGCCCGCCACGCTCGGCCGCGGCTGCGACCAGCCCTTCAACGCCTTGGCGCCGTTCGGCCCGCCGAATCCGCCCTGCGCCACGCCGCGGTTCAGGATCCGGTCGAGCGCGGAGCCCATGCTGCCCTCGGTCTCCATCATCTGCTTGATGATCACGATCGTCGTGGGGATCGCCCAGAAGTCGCCGCATACCCACAAGATCGCCGCACCGATCTGCTGATCGGCCAGCGGCGGCAGGGTCACCCCCGGGATGTGGTCGTACACCGAGTACACCGAGCCGGACACGAAGAAGCTCAGCGAGATCGCGATGAGGAACATGATGACGTTGGTCACGAGCAGCGCCGCGACCCGGCTGGGCAGCGGCATCCGGCGGTGGAACGGCGGCGAGGGGATGAACTGCAGCCAGAACAGCACCCCGGTGACGAAGAAGCTGCCGTGCATCAGCCAGATGCGCACAGCCTGGTTGTTCTCCGCCAGGTCGAACGGGCCGGGCAGGTGCCAGAAGACCATCGCGAAGTTGAACAGCCCGACCGACACCCACGGCCGCAGCGCCAGTCCGCCGAGCGCGCGCAGCGGCCTGGACCAGCCCCTGGCCAGCCCCCCCCGCGTCACGCTCTGTCCTGACCGGCCGGGCAGCGCGGCCAGCAGCGGCTGCCAGGGCGCGCCGGCCACGATCAGCGTCGGGGCGGCGAACATGAGCAGCAGGTGCTGGATCATGTGCACGAAGAAGTAGTCGTCCGCCCAGTAGTCGATCGGCGATTCCACCGCGATCAGCAGCACCACGAGCCCGGCGTAGAACCATAGTGACCGCAGCCGCCGCTGGCGGGTGCGGTCGGGCCGGGACCGCCGCGCCAGCCGCTGCAGCCCTACCTCGTGCCAGACCGCGAGCACGATCGCCAGGATGAGGAACGGATCGTAGGACCAGTGCTCGGTCACGTAGCTCATGGCTGTCCTAGCTCGAGGAGCCGTACTCGATCGGCACGTTGATCACCTGGGCTTTGGTCCAGGCTCCCCCGGACAGCTGCCAGACGGTGAGCCTGGACCCGGAGACGGCCAGCGCCTGGTATCCACCGCTGGTCCCGGAGGCCAGCGTCGCGGTTCCGGCCGGCAACCCCGGCAGCGCCTGCCAGGACGCCCCGGCCCCGGTGATCGCCTCCGCGCGGCCGTTGCCCAGCAGCGCCCATACGCTCCCGCCCGGCCCGAACCCCGATGCGGTCACGCCGTCCGCCGCGATCGGACCCGACACCGCCCACCGCGTCCCGTTCGACCAGGCAGCCAGCAGGTGACTCCCAGCGAGCATCAGCGCCGCGTTGCCGCTGCCCTTGCCGGCCAGCACGGTGCTGGCCAGCCCGAGCACCTGCACCTGATCCCCACCAAACCCGGCAGGCAGCGCAGGCCCCGCGGCCCGCCACGCACCGCCGGTGTCGGCAAAGACCCCGGCCACCCCGCGCCGCTCGCAGCTTCCCGCCGCCATCGGGGTCTTATTCGGCCCGAACGACACAGCGTTCACCGCCACCAGCTCGCAGGCGCGTCCCGGGGCCGACGCCGCGAGCGCCGGGAGCGTCGTGAGCTGCGACCATTGCCCCGCGTTGGCCGCCGCCGAGGACGGCGCCGTCTCGATGCTTCCGTCGTGCAGCAGCGCGAGGGTCTGTCCCGACGGGCCGACGGCCAGCGCGTCCGGGACGTCGGCCAGGTCGGCGTCGAGCAGGCCTGGCGTCCAGTTCTTTCCCGCATCCGCGCTCGTGGCCAGCGGGGAGAACGTGAGCCCCTGGCTGGGCCGGAACCCGACGAGCATGGATGTGTCGCCGCCGGCCACCACCAGGCCGCCATTGTCGGCCACGCCAGCAGGGGTGACCAGCGACCAGGTGCTCGTGCCCGCGCGGCGCACGAACAGCTGCCAGAAGTTGTTCTCCGCGGCGGCCGAGCCGCCCATCACGGCGACCGCCCAGGTGCCCTGCGCGCTGACCAGCGAGGTGGCCAGCGGGGCCGTCACCACCTGCAGGCTCGGGGTGGCGCCCTTCACGGTCTGCGAGCCGCACCCGGCGGCGGACAACCCGAGGAGCACGCCGAGCAATGCCACGCTCAGCCGCGCGCGCCCCGTGCGTGCCCCGGTCACGAGCTGCTCAGCACCTGGCGCGCGTACTGGGACATCAGCACGGAAAACGAGGACTGGGTGCTCTCGGTGCCGGGCCCGGGGTCGGCGCCCACCTCCTGGCGGACGCGCCCGGACCGGTCGATGACGAAGGCCACGTCGCTGTGGTCGATCATCGCCCCCGCGGGCAGGATCTCCGCCGCGATCCCGTATTCTTGCCAGACCCGAGTCAGCTGGCTGAGGGAACCGGTCAGGTACAGCCAGTTCGGCACGGTGTTGAGCCCTTCCTCGCGGTCGAAGGCCCGCGTGAACGCGACCGAGCGGTAAATCGGGTTGGCCACCACGGCGACCAGTTCCACGTTCTTGTCCGCCGAGCCGAGCAGCACCCCCGTCTCCTTGAACTCCGCCGCGATGATCGGGCAGTCGGTGGTGCACACCGGGTCCAGGAACGTCATCAGCACGACTTTGCCGTGCAGGCTGGCCAGCGAGACCGGCTGGCCAGCCTGATCGGTGAGCTGGAACGCGGGCGCCGGGTAGTCCTCCGGGTTGCTGTTGCCCTCGATGGCCAGGGCCAGGATCGGATCCGCGGTCCGGTTCGCCGCCGCGGCGGCCATCGGGACCGCCCCGACCAGGACGACCGCGACCGCGGCCACCGCCGCTACCGACCAGGCGCTCGAGGTCGCGACCGCGCGTCCCAGCGCCTTGGGCCGCAGCCGCTCCGGCCCTCGCGGTCCCGCCGGGGCGGCCTCGGCCACCGGTGCCTCCTGCGACGCCGGCGTGAGCGCCAGGTACCCGGCCGAGTAGAGCACCATCCAGGGGATCATGCTGTTCGGGTCGGTCCCGAGCCCGCCGAGGAAGCCCAGGTCCTGCACGAGCACCCAGACGGCCAGACCGAACACGATGCCGAACCACACCGCGTACCGAACCAGCCATGGCTTCCCGGTCAGGAAGATCACGCCCATCGCGGCGAGCACCACGACGACGAACAGGTTCACGGCGAAGCCGTTGCTGGCGGCGAACGAGCCGAACCGCGCGAGCAGGGCGGACAGGAAATGCGGCTGGGAGGTCGAGGACATCGACTGGACCATGCCGGCCAGGGTTCCCGGCTGGCCGTGGATGGTGCCCCGCCAGAATCCGCGGCCGGGCCAGGCCTGCAGCACGGCCATGCCGATGAAGAAGAGCCCGATGCCGCCGAGCAGCAGCCGCCCGAGCCTCGGAGTGCGCCAGGCGTCCTCCGGCAGCGCGATGAGCGCCCCGGCGACCACGTAGATGAGGACGGCCCCGGGCGCCCCGGTCAGCCAGCTCAGGCCGGGCGCGAATATCCCCCCGAACGACTCACCGAACACCCAGACCGTAAGCCCCCAGCCCACGCTGGCCAGCCCGGCCAGCCTGGACCACGGCCCCCGGACCGCGACGAGCAGCCAGGCGCCGATCCCGACCTGGATCCACACCGAGGCTGCTCCGGCCTGGATGGGGTGGTAGGACCAGATCGTGCCGCCCCAGTTGACCACGTGCTGTACCCAGGTCGGCGACGCCGCCGCGGTCGGCTGGATGACCTGCGCAGCAAGCCCCCCCGCCATCTTCGGCTGCGCCTGCAAGATCCCGTCAAGGACCCAGATCAGCCCGAAGCCGATCCGCAGTAGCGATCGCGCCCGCGCCTCGGGCTGCCCGCGCCTCCGGCCCGCTGGCCCCGCCCCGTCGGCCTCGCTAGCCTCGCCAGACCCATTGGCCGCGGGTGTCGCGGTCGGCGCGGCGGGACGCCAGGTGCGTGCCGTCGCCCAGAGCAGCCCGAGGAACACGATGATGATCAGGGCGATCACGCCCTGGTGCAGCAGCGCGGACCTGAACGCGGCGACCAGCGTCGGGTCGGCCGGACTCAGGCCTGAGTTCATGCCCGGCACGGAATCCGCTCCTCTCTTAGCCCGTGTTGATCGGCTGCGCGTCCTTCCGCGTCTCGGGCGCGACGGGTTCGCGTGCGGCCAGGCCCAGTGTGACTTCAGGGTAGTGCGTCATCGCGTCCCGGGATATCGCCCGGCGGCAATATGAGGAATATGTAATGGCCTGGTGATTCGACCCGCCGGGTGCCTCGGATCGCGTTGGGCCGGTCAGCTGGATGGGCGGGCCGGGCCCAGGCCCCAGGCCGCGGCGGCGAACATGGTCAGCACGAACAGCAGGAACGTTATGACGTGCACGCTCGTGCAGTACAGGCAGATGCTCCCGATGATGAACAGCTCCGCGTAGAGCAGGTAGATCACGAAGCCGACGCCGACGACCACCGAGGCCAGCCGGGCCAGGTGGACCTCACGCCTGGTCGACCGCCAGGCCCACGGGCTCATGATCGCGACCGCGACCACGAAGAAGGCCAGCCCGAGCACTGCGACCGGGATTCCGAACACGTACGACTGGGCGCTGGTGGTGACCTTGGTGCAGTTCACCAGCCCTGACTTCTCCGAGCACCCGGCCAGCGTCGAGTCCGTGAAGTGCGCGATCGTCAGGTAGATCGACACGCCCAGGCCGGCCAGCGCGAGCAGCAAGGTCGTGAGCTGCAGCCACGGCGGAACGGTCCTTCCGGTCGCCGCGCTGGCGCCGGCTAGCTCGTCCCGCGATGCCGTCGCCCGCGAGCCGCCACGTGTCTGCCCGTTGCCGCCGGCACCGTACCTGCCCGCGTCGGCCGCCCCCGCCGAACTGGCCGCCCGAACCGTGGCGGAGCCGGTCACGCCGCCACCGGAAGTCTTCACCGCGGTGCCGGTCTTGACCTGAGCGCTGGTCCTGGCCGCGGTGTCGTTCCTGGCCGCGGTACCGGTCCTGGCCGCGGTGCCGTTCCCGGCCGCGGTACCGGTCCTGGCCGCGCTGGCCTGGGCGCGAGCCTTGCGGGCGCGGCTTGACTTCGACGCTGTCATCCGAGCTTCGCCTCCGGTCGTCTCACGGCTGCTGTGCGCGCGGTCCCAGGCGTAGGCGCGGCCGGCACCTGACGCCAGATTGTATCGTTCCCAGCGTCAAAGCTGTCCCTGGGCGAAGCCTGGGCCCAGCCTCAGAGCTGACTCTCGAGCGACTTGACGGCCGGGGTGCAGGCGCTGGCGGGCTGGTTGCCCGTCATCTTGCAGATCGCAGCCGTGATGTAGTTCGCCGTCCCGTCCACGGCCTTGGCGACGGAACTGTTCGGGTTGCTCAGGTCCGTCGCGATCTGGCTCCAGCTCAGCCCGGCCAGCACGCTCGGGAGGTAGCTAGAGCCGATGCTCACGTACTTGTTGCCGAAGTCGATGAACGGTATGGTCCCCGTGCTGTACTTGCTCTCCAGCGCCTCCTGCGCCGCGGTGGGGGTTTGCAGGGTGCCATAGCCCGACGGGGAGCTGGAATCCGGGACGTTCGTCGTCGTCTCGACCGACGTGAACGTCAGATACGGGCTGGAGTACTTCGCGTGCAGGAACGTCCAGGTGGGCGTGTTGGCGTATGCGTCGGAACTCGACGAGTGGATGGTGCTCAGCCCGGAGAACGTGCCGAACCGGCTGAGGGCCACGATCATCGCCCAGCGCTGGGCCCCGCAGTAGGGGCAGTACTCGGCGCCGATGAACAGCATCTCGGGCTTGCCGTTCTCGGTCAGGGGCGACCCGGTGACCGGCTTGATCACCCCGGATTGAAGTGACTGCCACGGCGCTCCGCCGTCGCCGACCGCGTCCAGGGTGCTCGCCGGCACGGAGGTGACCTTGTCCACGACCGCGGTCAGCGCCGCGCCGGTGGGGCCGTTCGAGGCCGAAGTGGCGGCGGGCGGCGTCGAACTGCTGCTCAACTTGACCACGACGAACACCACCACGATCGCTATCACGACCAAGATGCTGCCCGACGCGATCAGGATCCGCCTGCGCTGCTCGGCGCGGCGGGCCGCCGCTCGCTGCGCAGCGATCTTCTCCCTGCGGGTGACCTCGACCTTCGTTCTGCTTGCCTTGCCCATGCTCGCTTCGTCCAACCCCTTGTCAGCCGGCGGCGCTAAAGCCGCGCTGCCGGTTCCGCGCCTGCGCCACCGCGCCACAGTTATACGTCATCCCGGGTACCGCGCTCTATGGTAGGCGGTTCACCGCGCTGGTGCGCCCCCGCGCGGCAGCTCATAGTTAACCTGGAGCAGACTCGCGGCCGACATGCAGGAAGGGCACGGCTCTAGGAGATCTAGATTTTCTCTAGATCAGCCGCGCGAATCGTGTAACGTTCGGTGCAGGCGCTTCTGCCCGGGTGGGGGGCGGCAGTCTGAGTGCGGAAAGTCGGCGAGGACCGTGGTGTTGCGCGTGGGCGTGCTGGGTCCGGTCGCGGCCTGGAACGGCGATGACGAGCTACCCGTAGGTCAGCCCAGGCAGCAAGCCGTGCTCGGCATCTTGGCCATGCGCGCGAACCGGGTGATCTCCCGTGGCGAACTCGTCGACGCGGTCTGGGGACACGATCCGCCCGCCAGCGCCGAGGGCGGTATCTACACCTACGTCGCCGGGCTTCGCCGCGTCATCGAGCCCAGCAGGACCCTGCGCGGGCCAGGCCGCGTGCTGGTCTCGTCCGGAGCGGGCTACGTGCTGCACCTGGTGCCCGGGCAGCCCGACGCCGTCGCCTTCGAGCAGCAGCTGGCCCGAGCCCGCCAGCTGCGCAAGAGCGGCGACCTGGCGGGCGCGGCGGGCGCGCTGGACAGTGCGCTCGGGCTCTGGCGTGGTGCCGCGTTCGCCGGAGTGCCGGGCCCGTTCGCCGAGACCGAGCGCGTGCGGCTTACCGAGCTGCGCTCCGCCGCCGCCGAGGAACGAGCCGATGCCCTGCTCGCCCTCGCCCGCCACGAGGAAGTCGTGCCCGACCTGACCGCCATGGTGGCGGATCACCCGCTGCGGGAGCGGATGCGAGGGCTGCTGATGATCGCGCTCTACCGCAGCGGACGGCACGCTGAATCGCTGCGGGTCTTCCAGGACGGAAAGCGCGTGCTCGCCGAGGAACTCGGCATCGATCCCGGCAGCGAGCTATCCCGCATCTACCAGCAGGTGCTGACGTCCGATCCGGCGCTCGACCTCGCCGCCGGCCCTGGCGCGGGCGGCGGTAGCCACAGCGGTGGTCACGATGGCGCGGGTCGGCCGCACCGGAAGGGTGCCGCGCCGCGATCACCGGGCTCCGCCGACGCCCCGCCCGCCGGCGAGGGGGGTGATGCCGAGCTCGAGACCGGCCTCGGGCACGGGCGGTCCTGGCCCGCCGACGATCGCGGCCTTCCGGTACCCGCCCAGCTGCCGCTGGACGCCCACG
>JASHVM010000551.1:0-15076 GCA_030044595.1 Streptosporangiaceae bacterium | reverse complement strand
CGGGTCATCTTGGCCCTCAAGGTCCCCGGTGACGACGCCGCAGCCGACCGCGCCGAGTACCGCGACCTAACCGCCGAACTGTACGCCAAGGCAACGGCCATCCTGGACAACCCCGCCCTGGCCCGGCCCGACGGGCGGCCTTACGCCCCCGCGGTACTCGACCGGGTCCGCGACGACGCGCTGCTCCAGGTCGCCCTCGCCGACCCTGCCGCCCCCGGCACGGTGAGTTCTAGCGAGCAATACCGCGAGCTCGTGTGGCGGGTCCTGGCCGCCGAACGCGCCGAATTGCTCGCGGCCCGCTCCGCCGGCGCGTATACCTCGCGTACCCTCACCCGTGCCCAGCACGCCCTCGACCTTCAAGAGGCCACTTTCCAGCGGTTCATGGATCTCGGGGACCCTGGTTAGTGACCCAGCCCGGGCACATTTGAATTTTCCCGGAAGAAGCGGACAACTTTGCCGCTTTGCCTGAGTTACCCGGACCCGGATGACTACCTTTGTAGCGGCGACGAGCGCCGAGGCCTTGATGATCTTTGCCCGCGTGGAGGAACTATGGCCGCATATGCCTCATCGGCGACGGCGATGCCCCTCGGCGGGCTGGCGGTCTCGCGATGAATCAGCATTTCACGTGGGGGGATCCGAGGATGGCGACGCAGCGTGACGACCGTTCCCGTCCGTTGCCGTCAGCCCGGTGCTCGCTGTGCGGCATCGCGCTTCCGGTCGAGCTGATGGTGCCCGACGGCGGACGGGCCTGCGCCGACATCCGCTGGTACTGCCAGGACGCCAGGTCGTGTACGGAACGCTGGACGGCCAGGCTGCCGAGGACCGGTTACGAAGCGCCGGCGCCGTCCCCGGCCGAGCCGAGGCCCGGTCCTGATCCGCTGCCAGCCGAACTGCTCGGCGTGCGCGAAGAGGCGTAGCCCCAGACAGCAGGCTGCGCATTGCGTTTGTTGACGGGCCGCCGCGATAGCCCGGCGTGTCCCGGCGGTTGACCCGCGGCCCGCCCCACCGAAAAACAACGGCCGCACCCGGCTGCACGTATACCTGCGCTTTGACAGACGTCAATCTGGTCGTTTAGCGTCGTTTTTCTGCGCGTAAACGGCTTGGTGGTTTCTGCGCGCAAACCGTGTGAAGGGGAGAGCATGCAGCGGGTGCCCGCAGTCTCGCGTCTCGGCCTGCGCCAGCTCGCCGGGGGCGGGCCCCGCCGCTCGCCGGTCGAGATCGTCGCGACGATGGCGACGTACCTGACCCGCTCGGCAGCGGCCGAGGCGTCGGGGCTGCGCGCGGGGCCGTTCGGGCGCTGGGCCGATGGCGTCACCGCGATGCGCGAGGACTGCCTGGCCTTCGCGGGCCACTGGCGGGCACATAACAACCGCGTCCTGGCCGGCGAAGGGCCGCTGTGGGTGGTGCTCGGCGATTCGACCGCGCAGGGGCTCGGCGCGCCCAGCCCCGAGGGCGGGTACGTCGGCCAGGTCCTCGCCGCGCTCCGGCGCCGGACCGGCCGGCCGTGGCGGGTGCTCAACCTGTCGGCCTCCGGCGCCCTCATCCGTGACGTGCTGAACGACCAGCTGCCCCGGCTGCCCGCTTCGGCGGACCTGGTGACCTGCGGGATCGGCGCAAACGACATCCTGTACACCGGACCAGCCAAGCTGTTCGCTGACCTGCGCACGCTCGTCGCGACCGTCCCGGACCAGACCATCCTGCTTGACCTGCCGCTGCCCACCGGGTGCTGGGGGCTGGTCGGCCGGGCCAGCGTGCCCTACGTGGCGCGCATCAACCGGACGCTGCACGCGGCGGCCGCCGAGCGGGGCCTGCCGGTCGCCGAGGTGTCCGCGCACTTCATGCCCCCCTGGGCCGGAAAGTTCGCGTCCGACTGCTTTCACCCCAGCCAGGACGGCTACCGCGACTGGAGCCGCGCCCTGCTCGCCGTCATCTGACCGGGAAATGGCCTTCATTTCCAACGAAGGTGGAGGAGAGCCGGTGCACGATGATCCGCCGCCGTTCCGGTATGACGCGCGGCTGGCGAACGATATCGAGCTGCGTTGGCAGGATTTCTGGGACCGCGAGGGGACCTTCGATTCCCCGAACCCGGTCAGCCCGGACAGCTCCGCGCTTTCCGACGGCTTCGCGCTGGTGGCCGGCCGGCCCAAGTTCTACCTACTCGACTTCTTCCCCTATCCCAGCGGCATCGGCCTGCACGTCGGTCATCCGCTGGGCTATATCGGTACCGACGTCTTCGGCCGTTACTTGCGCATGACCGGCCATCACGTGCTGCATCCCTTCGGCTTCGACACGTTCGGGCTGCCCGCCGAGCAGTACGCGATCGACACCGGCCAGCATCCGGCCGTCACCGTACAGCAGAACGCGGCCGTCATACGCCGGCAGCTGCGGCGGCTGGGACTCGGGCACGACCGCAGGCGCGAGCTCCTGACCAGCGACCCGTCCTATTACCGCTGGACCCAGTGGATCTTCCTGCGCATCTTCGATAGCTGGTACGACCCGGTCGCCGCCCGGGCGCGGCCGGTCAGCGAGCTGATCGGCGAGTTCGCCTCGGGGCAGCGCCTGACCCCGGACGGCCGGGCGTGGGCGGACCTGTCCGCCGGGGAGCAGCGGGACGTCGTCGACGGTCACCGGCTGGCCTACCTGGCCGAAGAGGTCGTGAACTGGTGCCCGGCGCTGGGCACCGTGCTGGCCGATGAGGAGGTGACGGACGAGGGCCGCAGCGCCGTCGGCAACTATCCGGTGCACCGCAGGCCGCTGCGGCAGTGGATGCTGCGCATCACCGCGTTCGCCGAGCGGCTGCTGGCCGACCTGGATGACCTGGACTGGCCGGAGAACGTCAAGCGCCTGCAGCGGAACTGGATCGGGCCGAGCGGCGGCCCGTACCACCTGCGGGACTGGCTGTTTTCGCGGCAGCGGTACTGGGGCGAGCCGTTCCCGATCGTGTACGAACAAGCTGACCCGGCTCGCCGTCCGATCGCGCTGCCGGAGGAGATGCTGCCGCTGAGGCTGCCGGAGATGACGGATTTCCGGCCGGTGCCGCAGGATGATGACAGCGACCCGGTGCCCGCGCTGGCCCGGGTGCCCGGCTGGGCGGGCGTGACGCTGGACCTGGGCGACGGCCCGAGGCGTTACCGGCGCGACCTCAACGTCATGCCGCAGTGGGCCGGGTCATCCTGGTATTACCTGCGCTACCTGGACCCGTTCAACGAAGCGGCACCGGTCGCCCCGGACATCGAGCGCTACTGGATGCAGCCGGCCGGCGTCGACTTGTACGTCGGCGGCGTGGAACATTCCGTACTGCACCTGCTGTACGCGCGGTTCTGGCACAAGGTGCTGTACGACCGCGGCGTCGCGAGCACCGCGGAGCCGTTCGGGAAGTTGTTCAATCAGGGGTACATCCTGGCCGACTCGTTCACCGATGCCCGCGGCCTTTACGTACCCGCGGCGGACGTCACGCGCGGTCCGGACGGCTGGACCTACGACGCGCAGCCGGTCACGCGACGGGCCGGGAAGATGGGCAAGAGCCTGAAGAACGGCGTCAGCCCGGACCGCATCTACGACTCCTACGGCGCGGACACGCTGCGGCTGTACGAGATGGCGATGGGCCCGCTGGACGCCGACCGGCCCTGGCGCACCGATGACATCGTCGGCATGCAGCGGTTCCTGCAGCGCCTGTGGCGGCTGATCATCGACGAGACGACGGGAGAGGCCCTCCTCGGGGGGGAGGCGCTGGACCCCGCCACCGTACGCCTGCTGCACCGCACGATCATCACGGTGCGGGAGGACTTCGCCGCGCTGCGGTTCAACACGGCCATCGCCCGGATCATCGAGCTGACCGCGCACGCCGCCCGGCTGGCCCGCGTGCCGCGCGCCCTGGCCGAGCCGCTGGTGCTGATGACGGCGCCGCTGGCGCCGCACATCGCCGAGGAGCTGTGGCGCCGCCTCGGGCACCCCTCCTCGCTGGCCTACGAGCCGTTCCCGCAGGCCGATCCCGCGCTGGCCGCCGAGACCAGCGTGACGCTGCCGGTCCAGGTCAACGGCAAGGTCCGGTTCACCATCGAGGTGCCGGCCTCGGCCGGGCGGGCGGAGATCGCCAGCGCGCTGTCCCGCCACCCCGCGTACCCGCGCGAGGACGTGGCCCGCCTGGTCATCGTCCCCGGCAAGATCGTCAGCATCGTCCTGGCGTAGGTCCGGACCTTGCCGCCGGGCTGGTGCGGGCGCAACACTTGGGCCACCACATCCGAGGGAGGAACTCTTCCATGAAGACCAGCACCGACCGGATCCTGACCACCCACACCGGCAGCCTGCCGCGCCCCGCGGACCTGGCGGACCGCCACGACCAGCAGCAGGTGCGGTCGGCGGTGAACCAGACCGTACGGCGCCAGCTTGACGCGGGCGTGGACATCATCAGCGACGGCGAGGTCAGCAAGCCGAGCTACGCCACCTACGTCACCGAACGCCTGTCGGGTTTCACCGGGGAGCCCGTTCCGTTCCAGCTGCGGGACCTCGAGATCTTCCCGGACTTCGCCCGGAGAATGCTGGGCGACCCCGAGCTCGCGACCGTCTTGGCCAATCCCAGCTGCGTCGGGCCGGTCGCCTATACCGATCCGTCGCTGGTCCAGGCCGACATCGCCAACCTGCAGGCCGCGGCCGACGGCGCGACCGACGTCTTCATGACCGCGGCGTCCCCCGGCGTCATCGAGATGTTCATGGCCAACCGGTACTACCCCACTACCGAGGAGTACCTCTTCGCGCTGGCCGACGCGATGAAACAGGAGTACGACGCCATCTACCGGGCCGGCCTGGTCCTCCAGCTGGACTGCCCCGACCTGGCCTGCGAGTGGTCCATCGGGCCGGAGGTGACCACCGACGAATTCCGCCGGGTGGTGGCCAAGCGGCTGGAGGCGATCGACCACGCCACCCGCGACATCCCGCCCGACCGGCTGCGGCTGCATCTGTGCTGGGGGAACTACGAGGGCCCGCACCAGACCGATGTCCCGCTGGCCGACATCATCGACCTCGTGCTGGCCGCCCGGCCGACGGCCGTGTCCTTCGAGGGCGCCAATCCCCGCCACGAGCACGAGTGGAAGGTGTTCGAAGAGGTGAAGCTGCCCGAAGGCAAGGTCATCATCCCCGGTGTGCTCGACTCCACGACGAACTACATCGAGCATCCCGAGCTGGTCGCCCAGCGCATCGTGCGCTACGCCGACGTGGTGGGCCGGGCCAACGTCATCGCCGGCAGCGACTGCGGCTTCGCCACCTTCGCCGCCTTCCTCCCCGTCGACCCGCAGATCACCTGGGCCAAGCTGGCCGCGATGGCCGAAGGTGCCCGGCTGGCGAGCCAGCAGCTCTGGTAGACAGCCGGCCCGGACCGTCGTGCCCTCCGCCCGACCGGACCCGGGGCAGATCATCCGGTCCGGCACCAGGCTCGGCTCCGTGCCGCTGGTCCCCGAGATCCGGCTGCACCAGGCCAGCGAGCCGATGGGCTTGTGGCACCGGACCGAGCTGGCCGCCGGCCGGACCGGCCTGGACCCGCCTTTCTGGGCGTTCGCCTGGGCGGGCGGCCAGGCGCTGGCCCGCTACCTGCTCGACCACCCCGAGGCGGCCGGAGGCCGTCGCGCGATCGACATCGCCTCCGGCTCGGGGCTGGTCGGCATAGCCGCGGCGCGGGCCGGAGCCGCGGCCGTGACGGCCTACGACATCGACCCGCTCGCGGTCGCGGCCATCACGGTGAACGCCGCGGCCAACGGGGTTGCGGTCCGGGCCGTGTGCGCCGACGTGCTGGACACCGACGGCCCTCCGGGCACGGATCTGGTCCTGGTGGCCGACGCCTTCTACGAGCGCGAACTGGCCGGCCAGGTCCTGCGGTTCCTCGACAGGACCCGCGCCCGCGGGGCCGCGGTCCTGGTCGGCGACTTCGGCCGGGCTTACCTGCCACGCCATCGCCTGGTCCCGCTGGCCAGCTACGACGTGCCCGGCCTGGGCGTGCTGGAGGACAGCGACATCAAGCGCACGACCGTCTGGACCCTGTCCGGGTTAAGGTCGGTGCGTGTGCACCGTCGTGGTCAGTTTCGTGCCTGCGGATCGGATGCCGTTGCTTCTGATCGGCTTCCGCGATGAGTTCACCGGCCGCCCATGGCAGCCGCCGGCCAGGCACTGGCCGGGATCGCCGCTGGTCGGCGGCCGTGATGAGGAGGCGGGCGGCACCTGGCTGGCGGTATACCCGCAGGTCCCGCGGGTCAGCTGCATCCTGAACGCCCGCGGCCAGCCGGCCGCGCTCAGCGGCCGCAGGACCCGGGGCGAGCTCCCGCTGCGCGCGGCGGACCAGGGACAGCAGGCCCTGCGGGACTTGTCCCAAGATCCCGGCGCGCTGGCCAGCTACGACCCGTTTTACCTGGTCTGCGCCGACCTGTCGTCCGGGCTGCTGCTGAGCTGGGACGGCGCGCAGGCCGCCCTCGAGGACCTGGCGCCGGCCACGCACGTGCTCACCAACGCCGGCCACCTGTACCCGCCCGCCGGCCGCCCGCAGGCCCAGCCCGACGGCGAAGCGCCGCCCGACGGCCAAGCGCTGCCCGACCCCGTGGCGAAGGCCGCGCGCTTCGGCCCGAAGTTTGCCGCGCACCGTCCTTCCGGTGACCCGGCCGCCAGCCTCGAGGACGCCTGGGGGGAGTGGCTCACCCTCGCCGCCGGCGACGGCCTGTCCGCCGCCGACCCCGCCGCGCTTATCGTCCGCCGTGACCTACCCGACGGCCGGGTGTGGGGGACCACCTCGGTCAGCCTGGTCGCCCTCGGCGCGGCCGGCCTCCGCTATGACTTCCAGCCCGACCCGGCCGAGCCGGCGACCTGGTACTCCGTCGACCTTAAAAGAACTCGAAGTACTCCCGCATCTCCCAGTCGCTGACCTCCGGGCCTTCCGGGCCGGCCGAACCGTCCGCCGCGAGCGCCTCCTCGTACCGCCCGATCTCGGCTCGCTTCATCATGACCAGGTACGCGACCAGCGTGTCGCCGAACTCCTTGCGGTAGAACTCGTCCGTGTCGAGCGCCGCCACCGCCTCGGAAAGCGACGCCGGCAGCGGCGGCGCGTCTTGCGCGTACGGGTCGGCCGATACCGGCGGCGGCGGCTCCAGCCCCCGGCGGATGCCGTCGAGCCCAGCCGCGATGTTCGAGGCCAGGTAGAGGTAGGGGTTGGCGGCCGGCTCGCCCAGCCGCATCTCCACGTGACTGCCGGCGTCGCCCGGCGAGCCCTGCACCCGGACCAGCGCGCCGCGGTTCTCATACGCCCAGCTCACGCGGTCCGGGGCGAACGAGTAAGGTCGGAACCGCTTGTAGCCGTTGACCGTCGGCACCGCGAACACCGCCATCGGCGCCGTATGCGACAGCAGCCCGGCCACGTAATTGCGGCCGAGCGAAGACAGCGGCTCGTCAGCGCTGGAGAACGCGTTCGAGCCGTCCGATCGCGACCGCAGCGACTGGTGCAGGTGCCAGCCGGAGGAGAAGAAGTTCGGCAGCGCGGGCCGGCACATGAACGTGGCCAGCAGGCCGCGCCGCTGGCAGACCTGCTTGACCGCCGACCGGAACAGCACCGCAGCGTCCGCGGCGGCCAGGCCGGCGATCGGCGCGAAGCTGAACTCGAGCTGCCCCGGCCCCCACTCATCCTCCATCGACCGCGGCAGCAGGCCGACCTCGCCCAGCGCGTCGCGGATCGCCTCCAGCGTCTCGCCCATGCTGTCCAGCCGCACCTCGGACAGGTACTGGTAGCCGCGCTCGAACACGCTGACCGGCGGCGGCGGCGGGGTAAAGCCCGCGTTCTCCGGCGCCAGCGCCTCCGGCGTCCGGACCACGATGTAGAACTCGACCTCGATCCCGGCCAGGTAGTCGCACCCCGCGTCGGCCAGCGAGGCGAGGACGCGGCGCAGCAGCCCGCGTCCGTCCAGCGGCATCGGCTGACCGTTGCCGAAGTACACGTCGCACAGCATCCAGCCCGTGCTGTCCGCCCACGGCAGCACGCGGAACGTGGCCGGGTCGGGCACCAGCACGACGTCGGGGAACCCGGTGAACTCCTCGATCCCGAAGCCGCCGCCGCCGGCGAACGCGGGCACGAACACCTGGTTGCCGGTGTCCAGGCTGTAGATCGCGCCGGAGAAGTCGAGCCCGTCGGACATCGCCGCGATGGCCGCCTCGGGCGACAGCATCTTGCCGCGGGGCACGCCGTGCTGGTCGACTACTGCCAGCCGGACGGTCCGCAGGCCCAGCTCACGGATCCTGGCCGCGACGCTCTCGGCCGCGGCCTCTCGCTCGTCCGAACTCAGGCCGTGACGGCCCACGAACCCGGGCTGCCCCACACCAGACAGATCAGTGGTCACAATGACTAATGGTCGGCGCCCGCCCGCGCCCTAGTCCAGGGATCGCGGAAAATCATCCCTCACGCCGACGGCAGGTGCGCCGGGAGCCCGAACGCCGGGAAGATCCGCCCCGTCTCGATGAAGAACGTCAGCCGCCTGATCCGCCCGCCCGAGACCTCGTGCACCTGCAGCGCCCAGGGCGCGTGCCCCCCGGCCGGATCCGGCTTGTACTGGGCCCACGCCGGGACGCCGTTGACCTGTCCCGCGGGCACCATGACCGAGTCCCGGCACAGGCTGGGCGTCGGCTGGAGCATCCAGCGGCAGACGTTCCTCGCGCCCCTGATCCACATGGCCCACGGCGGCATCGTCATCAGCGCGTCGTCGTGCAGCAGCGTGACCAACTGTTCCATGTCGTAGCGCTGGAACGCGTCCACGTACCTGGCCAGCAGGTCGGCCTGGTCCGCGTCCACCGCGGTGGGTCGCTGCTCCTCCGGCAGCGCCGCGAGCGTGGCCCGGGCGCGCTGCAGCGCGCTGTTGACCGCGGGCACGCTGGTGCCGAGCGTGGCGGCGGCTTCGGCCGCGGGCATCCGCAGCACCTCGCAAAGGATCAGCGTGGCCCGCTGCCGGGCGGGCAGGTGCTGCAGCGCGGTCACGAACGCGAGCCTGATCGTGTCTCGGGCCACCGCGATCTCGGCCGGGTCGCCGTGCTCGGGCAGCACCCGATCGTCGGCGATCGGGGAGATCCACATATCGTCCGGTTGCCAGTCGCCGAGCAGCGCCTCGACCGGCGGCGAGGCCGGCCCGAGGTCCATCGGCAGCGCCCGGCGCTGCCTGCCGCGCAGCATGTCCAGGCAGATATTGGTGGCGATCCGGTACAGCCAGGATCGCACGCTCGACCGCCCCTCGAACCCCCCGGCCGCGCGCCACGCCCGCAGCAGGGTCTCCTGCACGGCGTCGTCGGCCTCGAAACCCGAGCCCAGCATGCGGTAGCAGTAACCGGTCAGCTCCCGACGGTACTGCTCGAGCCTGTCCGGACTTACCTCGGCTGATGCGGTAGGCGACATAGCTCCCTACCTTATGTCGGCCCTAGGACATTCTCAGGCGGGCTCCATCCCGTACCGGCTCATCAGCTCGCGCTCGGCCTCCCGCGACGGCGCCTGGCCGGCCGACCACAGCTCGTGCAATTCCTCGAAGTAGGCGTCCATGGCCGGGGCGTGCAGGACCAGCAGCCGGGCCGGCTCGCTGCCCCGGTTGCCGAACGTGTGGCCCGCCCCCCGCGGCACGAGCAGGAAATCCCCGGGCCCTCCGCTCAGCTCGGCGTCGTCCAGCCGGAAGGCAATCGTCCCTTCCAGCACGAAAAACGCCTCCGAGCAGCTGACGTGCCGGTGCGGCGGTGGCGTCCTGGCGCCCGGCGGCACGGTGCGTTCCATGAGCGAGAAGTCGCCGCCGGTCTGCGCCGCGACGGCCTTGAACGCCATCACGTTCCCGCGCGCCGTCAGCAGGTGCCCCTGACCCGATGGCACGATGCTGTTCATGGTGCCTATTCTGACTGGGGTGGGGTCGGGCGACAAAGCGCAGCCGGATCTGCTGGCCGCCGCGGTGGCCGAGTTGTACCAGGCCGACCCGGATGTTTTCACCCAGCGCCGCGCCGAGCTCGTCGCCCAGGCCCGCGAGGCGGGACAGGCCGCCGCGGCCAAGCAGATCGCCGCGCTGCGCAAGCCGACCCGTTCGGCCTGGGTGGTGAACCGCCTGGTCCGCGCCGACCCCGAGGTCACGTCCCGGCTGGCCGCACTGAGCGCCGAGCTGCACGCCCCGGCGGGACCCGCCAGGATCCGGGAGCTGACCGCGGCCCGCGGCCGGCTGGTCGACGAGCTGACCAGGCAGGCCCTGGAGGACGTGCCCGCGCCCCCGGCGGCGCTGCGCGAGGACGTCAGCGCCACCTTTGACGCGGCCATCGCCGACCCGGACGTAGCCGCCAAGCTGGGCACTCTCGTCCGCGCCGAGCAGTGGGCCGGCTTCGGCCCGGGCCTCGTCCTGGCCCCCGACCCCGCGGCGAAAAAACCCGTGCCGGCTGAGCCGGTTGCCTCACCCGAGCTCCGTCGTCGCGAGAAGATCATTGAGGCCGAACGGGCCGTGGCTGAAGCCGACCGGGACGCCGAAGCCGCCGCCGCGGCGGAGCGTCAGCTGGAGGACGCGGTCCGGCGGCTGGAAGCCGAGCTCTCCGGGGCTCGCCAGCAGCTCGCCGAGGCCCGCCGGCAGTCGTACCGGGCCGAGTCACGGCAGCAGCGCGCGAGCGCGGCCCTCGGCAGGCTGCGCCAACCTTGACGATGCAGTAAACCTTCCGGGGGGGCTGACGTCTCTACATTCACGTGAGCCCGCTGAGCCGGACGGAGGATCGGTGGACACCATGGTGGATCGCCCGGCCGAGCCGGACGGGTTCCGTGACTTTGTCCAGGCGCGATCGCCCGCGTTGCTGCGGTCTGGCTGGCTGCTGACCGGAGACTGGTCGAGCGCCGAGGATCTGGTGCAGACCGCGCTCGCGGCGGCGTGGCCGCGGTGGGACAGCCTCACCCGGCAGGACAACCCGGAGCTTTACGTGCGGAAGATCATGGTAAATACGTTCCTGCGCTGGCGGCAGCGGCGCTGGAACGGCGAGATCGCGACCGGGCGGCTCCCCGAACCGCAGGCCTCCGGGGACGTGTTCGCCCAGGCCGACGCGCGTCAGGCGCTGCTCGCCGCGCTGGACCGGCTGCCCGCCAGGCAGCGCGCCGTGGTCGTGCTGCGCTATTTCGCTGACCAGACGGAGACGCAGACCGCGGCGGCGATGGGCTGCTCGGTGGGCGCGGTGAAATCGCACGCTGCCAAGGCCCTGGCCCGGCTCAGGGACGCGCCCGGCCTGGCCGAGCTGATGACCGGAGGTGTGGCGTCATGAATACCGAGGAACGGCAGTTGTCGGACCTGCTGCACCGCGTCACGCCCGAGCCTCCGCGCGGGGTGACCGTCGAGGACGTGGCCCGCCGGGTGGCTGATCAGGCACGTCAGCCCCGGGTGCGCCGTACCTTTCGCGGCTCCCCGGGCTGGGGCCGGGCCTGGGCGCCGGTCCTGGCCGCGGCGAGCGTGTTCGTCGTGGCCGGCGCGAGCGCGGGCCTCGCGCTGCTCGCCACCTCGCACCACACGCCATCACCGGCGACCGCGGTGACCACGAGTTCCTCCTCGCCTCCGCAAACGCCGGCCTCGACCTCGCCGGCTATCCCCGGCGGGCCCTGGGGCGCGCACCTGATCGCTCATCAGGCCTTGACGCAGGGCTCGCTGGTCAGCGCGGACCACTCGCTGTACGCGATCGGGGCCGGCGCCCTGGACCGGATCGACCCGGCCAGCGGGGCCATCGTGCGGACCACCCCGTACCGGTCGCCGGTCACGAACCCGCCCGTCGTCGTCGGTAACACGGTGTGGGTGGTGTGGGCCTACAACGGCGGCAACATCGTCCTGCACGGCTACGACGCGCAGACGCTCGCCCAGGTCGCGTCGGTGTCCGCGCCCGCCGTCGGCGGGGTGTCGAGCACCGCCCAGGGGGTGCTGACCGCCGGTCCCGACGGCCGCCTCTACCTAGCCGCGGGCGACCACGTGGCGGTGGTAGACCCGGCCACCGGCCAGGTCGTCCGGCAGATCCCCCTGACCGCCGGCCCGGCCAGCTCGGTGGCGGTATCTCCGGACGGGCACACGCTGTACGCCGGCGTCCAGCTTTCGAGTTCCTTCGAGTTGGCGGCCTTTGACCTGTCCGCCGGCACGGAATCGGGCCTGTTCCGGATGAATGCCGCGGGCGTCGGCGGGAACCTGGTCGCGACGCCGGGTGGTGTCTGGGGCACACTCGGAACCGGAATGGCCGAGTGGGCCTGGTTCGCGCAGGACGGGAACCTGTCCCGCGCGTTCCGCGTCGGCCCGGGCGCGAGCGGCGGTTTCGCCTCGATCCCCACCCTCGGCGGCGGCGCCGTCTGGATCGGCGGCTCGCACACGCTGGCGTGCGCGGACCCGAATACCGGCAGAATCCTCGACAGCGCCACGATCCCGACCGACCAGGGCGCCGCGGAGTACTTCGGCAGCGTCGCGGCAGCCAGCGGCGCGGCCTACGCCGACTACCAGAATCAGGCCGCTCAGCAGTACGGCGTGGCCGGGATGAGCCCGCCTGCCGCGTGCTCGGGCGGCGGCTCGTAGCGACCGTGCGCGCGCTGAAACCCCTGCCCGCCCGCGCCGTCTAGCTGGCCCGGCCGGCCCGCGCCAGCGCAGCCTGAGCCAGCCGGGCTCGCCCGGGTGACATCAGTCTCATTAATGTACAGACGGAACTTGTTAGGTTAGCCTAAGCTAACTTGCTGGCGGCTGGGCCATTATCAAGCGGCGATCAAGTACAGGGGAAGGGTAGATGACTAACCGGACTACCGTTGACCTAGGCCCGGGGGCCGCCCGATGATGCGCTGCCGGGTCGCCGTCGCGGCCGCCGTTGCGTGCGGTTCGCTCGTGGCCAGCGGGCTGGTCGCGGGCTGCGCATCGGACTCGACCGGGCCATCCATCACCCTCTACAGCGGCCAGCACGAGCAGACCACCGACGGGCTCGTGACCGCGTTCGAGCACCAGACCGGGATAACCGTCAACGTCCGCAACGACGACGAGGACACGCTCGCGAGCCTGATCGCGCTCCAGGGTTCGCATTCGCCCGCCGATGTCTTCTATACCGAGAATTCGCCCGCGCTTGAGTTTCTGCAGGAGAAGGGCCTGCTGGCCCCGGTAGACGCCAGCACGCTGGCGCGCACCCCGGCCAAGTACAACTCGCCCGACGGGGACTGGGTGGGCGTTTCCGCCCGGGTCAGCGTGCTCATCTACAACCCGTCCCTGATCGCCAAGAGTCAGCTCCCGACGTCGGTCCTGCAGCTGGCTGATCCGAAGTACGCCGGCCAGCTGGCCTTCGCGGCCGGCGAGACCGACTTCCAACCGATCGTCACCTCGGTGCTAAGGACCTACGGCCGGGCGGCCGCGCTGAGGTGGCTCGAGGGCATCAAGTCGAACGCCGCCAAGCACATCGTCCCGGACAACGAAACGATCACCGCTGAGGTGAACCGTGGCCAGGTCGCATTCGGCGTCATCAACCAGTACTACTGGTACCGGCTACGGCTGGAGATCGGCGCGTCGGCGATGCACTCGCTGATCACCTACTTCGCCCCCCACGATCCGGGCTACGTCATCAACGTCTCCGGCGCGGCGGTGCTGAAGTCCAGCAAGCACCAGGCCGCGGCGCAGAAGTTCCTCGCCTTCCTGGTCAGCAAGCAAGGTCAGGACATCATCGCCCGCGCCTCAAACGACGAGCAGAGCTTCGAGTACCCGCTCGCGTCCGGGGTGACGACCTCGGCCCCGGAGACGCCCTTTGACCAGCTTCAGCCCAACTCGATCACGATCGCCGATCTGGGTGACGGCTCGGCGGCGATCGCCCTGCTCCGCCAGGTAGGTCTGCTGTGAGCCGCCCAGCGGGTAAGGTCCACTGATGGCCGCGGGAACGCTTTCCGATCGCACCAAGACCCTCCTGCCCGTTCCGCACGCCCGCCGCACCCGGCGGCCGACCGCCCTGATCGCGGCGACCGCCCTGGTGGCGGGCATCCTGGCCCTGCCGCTGGTCTTCCTGTTGATCGAGGCGCACAGCGCCGGGGGCCTGGCCCACCTGATCTTCCGCCCGCTGACCTGGTCGTTGCTGTGGAACACGGTCCGGCTTACCGTGTCGGTCACGGCGGCGTGCGCGGTGATCGGGACCGCCGCGGCGTGGTGCGTCGAACGCACCGACCTGCCCGGCCGCCGCGTCTGGGCCGTGCTGGTGGTGGTGCCGCTCGCGATCCCCGATTTCGTCGTGAGCTTCGGCTGGAATTCCTTGTGGGCGTGGGTACAGGGTTTCCGGGGCGCGGTCATCGTCATGACCTTCGCCGTCTACCCGCTGGTGTACCTCCCGGTGGCGGCCAGCCTCCGCGGGGCGGATCCGGGCCAGGAGGAGGTAGCGCGGAGCCTGGGCTCCGGCCGGGTCCGCACGTTCGTCCGGATCACCCTCGGCCAGGCCAAGGGCGCCATCCTCGGCGGCTGCCTGCTCGTCGCGCTGGTCTTGCTGGCCGAGTACGGCGCGTTCGAGATCCTCGGCTACCAGACCTTCACCACCGAGATCTTCTCCGAGTTCGACGACCTGAACAGCTTCGCCGCCATGTGCGCGCTGTCCCTGGTGCTGGTCCTGCTCAGCCTGATCGTCCTGGCCGGCGAGGGGATGCTCCGAGGCCGGGGCCGGGTATCCCGGTCCGGCCCGATGGCCCAGCGGGTTTCCCCTCCGCTCCGGCTCGGCTGGGCGCGCTGGCCCGTGCTGGCGCTGTTTGCCCTGCTGGTCCTGCTCGCGCTCGGCGTGCCGGTCGCATCGGCGCTGTACTGGATGGTCGACGGGCTTCCTCCCGCGCTGAGCGGCGGCGCGAACGTATCATTGCTCAACGCCGCGGGACATACGGCTCTGTACAGCGGCGCGGCGGGTGTCCTGGCTACGGTCATGGCGTTGCCCGTGGCGATGCTGGCCGTCCGGCACGCCGGCCGGGTCGGGCATTTCCTCGAGCGGAGCACCTACCTGGTCCTGGCCATGCCGGGCGTGGTCATCGCCTTCGCCCTGTACTACTTCACCGAGCGCTACGCGGCCGGGTTCGCCGACGGGACGGCGCCCCTGCTGG
>JASHVM010000550.1:0-2676 GCA_030044595.1 Streptosporangiaceae bacterium | reverse complement strand
TACGTCGAGACCGAGCAGAAGACCGGGAACGTGGTCGTGACCGTCGGCTAGTCGGCGGGCCGCGCGTTCCAGGACACCAGGACCCGTTCGCCCCGCTCGTGGCCAAGCAAGCAGACCGTCCCGGTGTCCAGCCGGAACAGTCTCCCGGCGGACGGCTCGAGCCACAGCCAGCGGGCGGTGAGCACCCGCAGGAAATGGCCGTGCGCGACCAGCGCGACGTCGCCCTGGATCAGCAGCGGCTCGGCTCGCCTGAGCACCCGGTCCGCGCGATCGCCCACCTGCTCCACCGTCTCGCCGGGATGCTCGGCGTCGCCCGGGATCACGCCGTCCCGCCACAGGAACCAGCCGGGGCGCTGCTGCCGGATCTGCGGCGTGGTCAGGCCTTCGTAACCACCGTAGTCCCACTCCCACAGGTCCGGGTCCGGCTGGGCGTCGGCGAGGCCAGCCAGCTCGGCGGTCCGGGTCGCGCGCTGCGCGGGACTGGTGAAGGCGGCCACGATGTCGTGCCGGGCCAGCGTCGTGGCCAGCGCCGCCGCGGCGGCCTCGCCGTGCGGGGTGAGCGGGATGTCGGTGCGCCCGGTGTGCTTGCCGTCCCGGCTCCAGTCGGTCTCACCGTGCCTCAGCAGGATCAGGTCTCCCATGGCCGATAACATAGCGGCAATGGAAATTCCCGCCGTTGCAGGCCCGCTCGCTGACATCTGCGTGCTCGACCTGACCAGGGCGTTGTCCGGGCCGTTCGCCACGATGATCCTGGGCGACCTCGGCGCCGACGTGATCAAGGTCGAGGACATCTGGCACGGCGACGATACCCGCCGCTGGGGTCCGCCGTTCCAGGGCGACGACGCCGCCTACTTCCTGTCCGTGAACCGGAACAAGCGCGGGCTGTCCGTCAACCTGAAAACGCCGGAAGGCCAGCAGATCGTACGCCGGCTGGCCGCGCGCTCAGACGTCATGATGGAGAACTTCCGCCCGGGCACCGCCGCCCGCCTCGGCCTGGGCTACGAGGAGCTCTCCGGCCAGAACCCCCGGCTGATCTACGCCTCGATCAGCGGCTACGGGCAGACCGGTCCGGATGCGGGGCTGCCCGGATACGACGCGGTAGCGCAGGCCGTCTCGGGGATGATGAGCGTCACCGGCGAAGCCGGCGGCGAGCCAGTGCGCTCCGGCACGTCGCTCGCCGACATCGGCGCGGGCATGTGGGCGCTGATCGGCATCCTCGCCGCGCTGCACGCGCGGCAAACGAGCGGCCGGGGCCAGCTCGTCGACATCTCGCTGGTGGACGGGCAGATAGCCTGGCTCACCTACGTGGCCGGGAAATACTTCGCGACCGGCGTAACGCCGGGCCGCTACGGCAGCGCCCACGAAAGCCTCGCCCCGTACCAGGTGTTCCCGACCGCCGATGACCCGCTGATGATAGCGGTCGGCAGCGACGGGCTGTGGCGCCGGTTCACCGCGGCCACCGGGCTCGACGAGCTGGCCGACGACCCGCGCTACGCGACCAACCCGGACCGGGTGCGCCACCGTGACACGCTGATCCCGCGCATAACCAAGGCCCTCGCCGCCCGCGGCTGCGCGGAATGGACGGATCGGCTCAACGCGGCGGGCGTGCCGGCCGGCCCGGTCAACACGGTGCCTGCCGCGCTCGGGCAGCCGCAGGTCGCCGCCCGGGAGATGGTGGCCGAGATCGAACATCCCGTCGCGGGCACGCTCAAGACCCTCGGTTCCCCGCTCAAGCTGTCCGCGCAGCCGACCAGCATCCGCCGCCCGCCGCCGGTACTCGGCCAGCACACCGACGAGATCCTCGCCGAGGCCGGGTACGCCGCCGCCGAGATCACCGGGCTGCGCGAGGCGGGCGTGGTCAGGTGAGGGCGGGCGGCCGGTTACAAGAGCCGGCGCAGCGCGAGCAGGTCCCGCATGCTGGCCTGGACCTTGATCCGGCCCGACAGCCACATGCGGGCGATGTTCTGCGGAGTGGTCGCGAGGGCGACGCAATCATCGCTGGTCCCGGTCAGCCTGATGTCGGCCGGCGGTTCATCGGGTCCCGCCTCTTTCACCGGCTCGGCGCCCTGGTCGGTGATCCTGGTCACGAACGTCACGCCGAGATCGGTCACGTAGCAGCTGAACGATCGGTTGCTGAAGAAGCTGGCCCGGTCCTGCGGGTTCATCTCGCCCAGTCGGTTCGTGAGGGCCTGCAGCGCCTCGCGGCACTCCTCGGCTGAAGCCATGCGTGCCTCGCTCTTGTCGGCATCGGACGGTAGCGTTCAGCCGGAGGGTAGCGCAAATGAACGACAAACACCCAGACCAGGGTGCACAGGATCAAGGTCAAAATCATTATCCCGAACGGACCGTGGCGGGCGCCCCGCCGACCGGCGACGACGCAGCGTCTGGTCCGCCGCCGACCGGCGACCAGCGCGTGGATGACGCCCTGGCCGCGCTGAGCCGGCTGCACGGCAGGCCGGCCGATGAACACGTCGCCGTCCTGGAAGAAGTCCACGGGCAGCTCAGGGACATCCTGGGCGAGCTCGCCGAGGCGCCTGAGCCCCCCGAGGGGCACGAGCACCGTTGACCGCGCCACGCGTCAGGCTCGACGCCGAGCTGGTCAGGCGGGGCCTGGCCAGGTCGCGCGAGCAGGCGGGCGAGCTGGTCGCGGCCGGGCTGGTGGCGGTGGCCGGGCAG
>JASHVM010000549.1:0-7024 GCA_030044595.1 Streptosporangiaceae bacterium | reverse complement strand
GGCCATGGCGTGTGGGACGAGACCAAGGCGCTCATTCCCGGCCTGGGCGTGGGCTTGATGTGGGCCGTGCTCATGGCGGCCGTCGGCCTGTTCCTGGCCTCCCTGACCGGTCGGCGCGCCTACGCAACCGGGATCGTCGCCATCTCGTGCTTCCTCACGTGGACCGTGTCCGAGCTGCTTATCCAGGTCGAAGGCGGCATTAGATCCACGTCGACCGGCGCGCGGATCGCCGGGCTGTTCAGCCCGTTCAACATCCTGGACGGGGTACGGATCTGGCTCGGCGGCACGTCGCCGGGCGAAGACGCCAATCCAGGCCACTTCGGCCCGCTCTACGGGGTTGTCGCGGTCCTGCTCCTCGCGGCCTGCCTCGGGGGCCTGGCCGCGAGATACCGGAAGGTGAGCCGGGCATGACCATCGAACTGCGCAACGTCTCCCGATGGTACGGCAACGTGGTGGCGGTCAACGACGTCACGATGTCGATCGGCCCCGGCGTGACCGGGTTGCTCGGCCCGAACGGCGCGGGAAAGTCGACGATCATGCACATGATCGCCGGCTTCCTGCCGCCGTCCCGCGGCGAGCTCACCGTCAGCGGCGGGCACAGCTGGCACAACCCGGACATCTACCGCACCGTCGGCCTGGTCCCCGAACGGGACTCGGTGTACGCGTTCCTGACCGGCGAGCAGTTCGTCACCGCGACCGCGAAGCTGCACCAGCTGGCCGACCCGGCCGCCGCCGCCGCCAACGCCGTCGCCCTGCTCGACATGGCCGACGCGGTGGACCGCAAGATCGCCACCTACTCCAAGGGCATGCGGCAGCGCATCAAGGTCGCCGCCGCGCTTGTGCACGACCCGGAGATCCTGCTGCTCGACGAGCCTTTCAACGGCATGGACCCGCGCCAGCGGCTGCACATGATGGACCTGCTCGACAAGCTCGGCAGCGAGGGCCGCACGATCCTGTTCAGCTCGCACATCCTGGAAGAGGTGGAGCGGCTGTCCGGGACCATCCAGGTGATGGTGGCGGGACGGCTGGCCGCCTCCGGCGACTTCCGCGCCATCCGGCGGCTGATGACAAGCCGGCCGCACGCTTTCACCGTGCGGTCGTCCGATGACCGCCTGCTCGGGGGCACGCTTATCGGCCGTCCCGCGGTAACCGCCGTGGAACTGAGCGGCAACGCCCTGCAGGTACGGACCTCGGACTACGGGGCGTTCTGCCGGGACATCGCCGTCCTCGCCCGCGACCACGGCATCCGGCTGCGCGAGGTGCAGCCCACCGACGAATCCCTGGAGAGCGTCTTCGCCTACCTCCTCTCCGACTGAGCCGACTGAGCCGACTAAGGAGCAGCATGTCCGGCCTATTCAACCCGACGGTCGCTTGGATCACGACCCGCGCGACGCTGGGCCGCAAGCGGGCGCTGCTGTTCGCGATCCCGGCGGTGGTCCTGATCGTGCTCACGCTCGCGCTCAAGGCCTCGCGCCCGCCGGCGCGGCCGTGGCCCTCGCACGTCCTCGGCCAGTTCGGCTTCTCGGTCCTGCTGCCGCTGACCGCGCTGATCATCGGCTGCAGCGTGCTGGGCGCCGAGATCGACGACGGCAGTGTCATCCACCTGCTGGCCACGCCGGTCCGCCGGTCGTCCGTGATCCTCACCAAGTTCGCCGTCGCGGCCGTGCTGACCATGATCTTCGCCGCGGTTCCCGAGCTTATCGCGGCCCTGATCTCAGGCGGCGGGCTCACCCAGCCCACGGTCACCAGCGTCGCCGGCGGCGCGGTCACCGTCATCCCGGGCGCCCCGATCAGCACCGGCAACTTCGCGCTCGGCCTGTTCGTCGGGGCGCTGGTCGGGGCGGTGATCTACAACGCGATCTTCGTCATGGTCTCGATCGCCACGACCCGCGCGATCGCGGTCGGCCTGCTCTACGTGCTGATCTGGGAGGCGCTGCTGTCCAACTTCGTCAGCGGGGCCCGGCTGCTGTCGGTCAGCCACTACGCGCTCGGCATCGCCAACGGGATCGCGCACGACCCCACCCTGGATGCGGGCCTGTCCGTGCCGACATCTATCGTCATGGGGGCCATCGTCACCGTGCTGGCGCTGGTCTTGGCCGTCAACCTGCTGTCTTCCTTCACGTTGAAGGGCGAGCCCGCCTAGCGCCCGGACAGCCACGTCGTTGGCCGCCTGATGTCGCTGTTACCGGGCCCTGACCGCATCGTTGACCGGCGGGCAGCTACGAGCCGGAGGAGTCCTCGTCCGCGTCGTCGCCGCCGGGAAGCTCGGCGGGAGTGCCGGAAGGCCCGACCGCGGCGTGCTCCTCGCCAGCGGCCTCCGGGCCGTGCCCGTTGCCGTGCCCATCGCCATGCCCGTTCCCGTGACCATCGGCCTCGAGCACGACCGTCTCCGCGAAGGCGCGGTTGGCGATCGTCCTGGCCCGGCCCAAGACCCCGCGCGACTCCGGCGCGGGCACGCCGTTCTCGTCCTCCGAACCAGGCGCGGGCATCAGCGCTGGCACCTTCTTGGCCTCCAGTGGCGCGCGTTCCTCTTCGTCAAGCGGCCGCTCCACCTCGATGAACTCGCCGTGCGGCAGCTGCCGGATGATGCCGGTTTCCAGGCCGTGCTCGAGCAGCGCCTTGTCCTTACGCTGCAGACCCAGGCAGATACGTCTAGTGACGATAAACGCGACCGCGGGTCCCACGAACACCAGCACCCGCGCGATCCACGTGATCGTGTACAGCGGGATCTGCAGCTTGTCGGCGATGACGTCGTTGGCACCCTCCGCCCACAGGACGCCGTAGAAGGTCACCGCGGCCATACCGGTGGCGGTGCGGATGGGCGCGTTCCTGGGCCGGTCGAGGACGTTGTGATAGGACTTGTCCCCGGTCGCCCACTGCTCGAAGAACGGCCAGAACGCCGCGCCCCCCAGGATGATGCCGAGCGGCACCGCGAACGGGATGAGCACGCTCAGTGACAGCGTGTGCCCGAGGAAGTTGATCTCCCAGGCGGGCATGACGCGCAGCGCGCCCTCCAGGATGCCCATGTAGAAGTCGGGCTGCGAGGCCGACGAGATGGCCACCGGCGTGTACGGACCGTACAGCCAGATCGGGTTGATCTGGGCGAAGGTGGCGAGCAGCGCGAGCGCCCCGAAGATGAAGAAGAACCACGCCGTGCCCTTGGCGATGAAGTACGGGAAGAACGGCTGGCCGACCACGTTCTTCTCGGTGTTCCCCAGGCCGGGCATCTGGGTGTGCTTCTGGTGGACCATGATGAACAGGTGGGCGGTGATCAGCGCGAGGATCAGGCCCGGGATCAGCAGCACGTGGATGATGTACATCCTGGGCACGATCGAGTTACCCGGGTAAGGCCCGCCGAACAGGAAGAACGCCAGGTACGTCCCGACGATCGGGATGCCTTGCAGCACCCCTTCGAAGATCCGCAGGCCCGCGCCGGACAGCTGGTCGTCGGGCAGCGAATAGCCGAACAGCCCCTCGACCAGGCCCAGCGAGAACAGCGCGATCCCGATCAGCCAGTTGACCTCGCGGGGCTTGCGGTAGGCGCCGGTGAAGAAGATGCGCAGCATGTGAATGGTAAGCGCGGCCATGAACAGGTCGGCGGCCCAGTGGTGGATCTGCCGCATCAGCAGCCCGCCGCGGACGTCGAAGCTGATGTTCAGCGTCGACTGGTAGGCCTCGCTCATCCGGATCCCGTCGAGCTTGACGTACGAGCCGTGGTAGACCACTTCGGACATGGACGGGACGAAGAACAGCGAGAGGAACGTCCCGGTCAGCAGCAGGATGACGAACGACCACAGCGCGATCTCACCGAGCAGGAACGACCAGTGGTCGGGGAACACCTTGCGCATCAGCACGCGTACTCCGCGCGCGCCGTGGAACCGGTCGTCAAGCCACCCGCCGACGCCGCGCAGGGCGGTCGGCACGTTCACGTCTTCGCTCATCCGCGCTCCCAGAAACTCGGGCCGACGGGCTGGGTGAAGTCGCTCTTGGCCACTAGGTACCCCTGCGCATCGGTGGTCAGCGGCAGCTGCGGCAGCGGCCGCGGCGCCGGGCCGAAGACCACGGTCGCACCGCTCGACGCGTCAAACGTGGACTGGTGGCAGGGGCACAGGAGATGGTGCGTGGTCTGCTCGTACAGTCCTACCGGGCAGCCCACGTGCGTGCAGATCCTGGAATAGGCGACGATGTTGTCAACCGTCCAGTTCATCGTGCCGATCAGAGTGTCGCCGGCGTACCTGGTGGGAACGTGCAGCTGCCCGGGTACGAACCTGATCAAGGTCACCGTGGCCTTGGCCAGGGCATCGGGATTGTCGGTAAAGCCCTCGGGCACGATCGTGATCGCGCTGCCTGGCGTGCTGAACTCGGCCGGGGTGAGCGGCTGGTTGGTCCCGTAGACGAGCAGCCGCCGACCGGGGCTCCATACGGTGTGCCGCAGGCTCGTGCCGGGCAGCGGACCTAGGTCGCGCAAGATCACGATCGGGATGACGGCCAGCGGCAGCGTGGCGAGCAATAGCGTGCGCCGGATCAGCGGCCGCTTGAACTGGCTCGCGGCCGTGCCTTCTTCGAAGTATTCCTGGAAGGAGGCCCGCTCGGCGTCGGTCGAACGCATGCTGTGCCGCTCTTCGACCATCTCGTAGTCCGGCATGACCTGCCGGACCCAGATCAGCGCGCCGAAGCCGAGGGCGAACAACGCGACGGTCAGCGAGAGGCCCAGGGCCAGGTTGGACCGGAGGACGGCGTCCACCGAGTGGACTTCGAGGCCCACGTAGGCCGCGATGAAACCGCAGCCCGCGATGAAGGCGAGGATGAAAGCCGCCGCGATGAGTCTCTCGGCGTTCTTGGCGCGCACCGGGTAGTCGGGTTCGGTCGGCATCGTCTCGGCGTGCCCTGGCACGGCGACCTCCGCGCCAGCCGCCCCCGCGCCCGCAGCCGGGGTCCGCCCTCGCTCGCCGTCCCCTGAGCCGAGCAGGGGCGGCGACGGCGGCGGAGTGCCGATCACCCGGCGCGGAGCAGCCGGGACCTCAGAGGCCTCAGAGTCCTCAGGACCCTCGAGGCCGTGGGTCTCTCCCATGTCGCTCATCAGTGCTCCGTCCCCGAGGTCCCCGAGGTCCCCGGCGCCCCTGGCGTCCCGGCGGGACCCGAACCCCAGGGTGCGCGCCGCTTGGCCGTGATCCACATCGCGATCAGCACCAGGAAGCCCATCCCGCCCAGGAAGATGACCAGTCCCTCGGTGACCGGCCCGGTCCGGCCAAGCGAGAGGCCGCCGGGGTTGGGCTCGGTCCGCGTATCCTCGATGTAGGCGATGATGTCCCGCTTGGCCTGCGGGCTGAGCACGGTGTCAGGGAACACCGGCATCGCCTCAGGTCCGGTCAGCATCGCCGTGTAAATCTGCTTCGAGGTCGCCTGGGTCAGCGGCGGCGCATCCTTGCCGTAGGTGAGCGCCCCGCCCGCCCCGGCGAAGCCGTGGCACTGCGCGCAGTTGGCGCTGAACAGCTGCGACCCGACCGCGGTGTTCGCTCCTGCGGTCGATACCTGCTCGTCGGTCGGAACCGGGGGCCCGCCGCCGACGGACTGGATATAGGCGGCGATGTCCAGGATCTCCTGCTCGGTGAACAGCGTCGGCTTGCGCTCGTTCTCCGCGCCCACCTCCTTGGCGGGCATGCGGCCGGTGGACATCTGGAAGTACACGGCTGCCCCGCCCGCGCCGATCAGGCTGGGGCCGTTCTCGGTGCCCTGCGCGTCCAGGCCGTGGCAGCTTGAGCAGGTCGCCTCGAACAGGGCCCTGCCGTTCGCGATGTCCTGCTGCGCGGTGTTCGGCGCCGCCTGGGCGCTCTGACGGGTGAAGGCCCCGTAAGCCAGCCCGACGACAACGAGCCCGAGCAGCAGTGCCGCGTACCCGGCGAGGGCGGAGCGGCGCCTGCGCCTGGCGTTTATCCAGCTCACTCGCTGTCCCCTGACTAATGGATGAGGTAGATGGTGGTGAACAGGCCGATCCACACGACGTCGACGAAGTGCCAGTAGTACGACACGACGATCGCGCTGACCTGCTGTTCACGCGTGAATGTCTTGGCGGCGTAGGTGCGGCCGAGCAGGAAGATGAACGCGATGAGGCCGCCGATGACGTGCAGCCCGTGGAAGCCGGTGGGGATGTAGAACACCGAGCCGTACGCCGACGAGCTGAGGGTCAGGTGCTGCTTCCTGATCAGGTCCAGGTACTCATATCCCTGGCCGAGGACGAAGTACAGGCCCATGAGGAAGGACAGCACGTACCACTCGCGCAGGCCCCAGCTCATCGGGTGGATGATCGACCTGCTGCGCCTGATCTGCCCCCGCTCCACCGCGAACACGCCCATCTGGCAGGTGACGCTGGACAGCACCAGGACGATGGTGTTCGTCGCGCTGAGCGCGATGTCCAGGTGCGCTCCCGGCCAGGGCAGGCCCTGGCCCTTGTCCACCGACCTGATGGTGAAGTACATCGCGAACAGCGCGGCGAAGAACATCAGCTCAGAGGAGAGCCAGATGATGGTGCCCACGCTGACCAGGTTCGGCCTGCTGGCCGGCGAGCGAGGGGTCCTCTCCGCGGTTGCTGTCGCCACGAGGCCATTATTACGACAACCTGTAGGCGATCGCTACGCGACCCCCACGTTGGTGACGGGATCGGTAGCATGCCTGTCATGAAGGTCGTTGTGTACAGCCACGACGCGGATGTCCGGGCCCAGATCAGGCTCGCCATCGGACGTCGGCCCGCGATGGACGTGCCGGACGCCGAGATCATCGAAGTCGCCACCGAGGCCGCGCTGTTCCGGCTGCTGGACGCGCACGGCGCCGACGTCATGGTGCTGGACGGGGAGGCGCAGCCGGCCGGCGGGATGGGCGTGTGCCGGCAGGCGAAGGACGAGATCTATGACTGCCCGCCGGTGCTGCTGATCATCGGCCGCGCCGACGACGGCTGGCTCGCGACCTGGTCCCGGGCTGACGCCGTGATCAGCCACCCCATCGATCCGGTCGCGCTGGCCCACGAGCT
>JASHVM010000548.1:0-2809 GCA_030044595.1 Streptosporangiaceae bacterium | reverse complement strand
CCCGGATTTCGGTGGCGACCGGCGAGCTGTTCGCCAAGAACGCCTACCGCGACTACCTGGAGCTGCACGGGCTGTCCGTCCAGCTCACCGAGGCGCTGGCCGAATACTGGCACACGAGGGTCCGGCGCGAGCTCAACATCGCCGGCTCGGATCCCGACGACCTGGCCGGCTTCTTCCGCGTCGACTACCGCGGGGCGCGGTACTCCTTCGGCTACCCGGCCTGCCCGGACCTGGCCGACCGGGCCAAGCTCGTGCGCCTGCTCGAGCCGTCCCGCATCGGCGTCGAGCTGTCAGATGAGATGCAGCTGCATCCCGAGCAGTCCACCGACGCGATCGTGGTGCATCACCCCGAGGCGAAGTACTTCAGCGTTTGATGACCCGCGCTGACCGAGCCGCGGTGCTGTTCGACATGGACGGGCTGCTGATCGACTCCGAGCCACTGTGGCTGGCGGCCGAGACGGCGGTCATGGCCCGGCTCGGCGCGGACTGGACCGAGGCGGACCAGGTCCAGCTGCTCGGCGGCAGCCTGGAACGGACGGTACGTTACCTGCTCGCGAAGGCGACCAAGCCCGCTCCGCCGGAGGTGATCGGCGAGTGGCTGATGTCCGATATCGCCGAGCGCGTCCGCCGCTGCGGAGTGCCCGTCCGGCCTGGCGCGCGCAAGCTGCTCGCCGCGGTCGCGCAGGCCGGGCTGCCGAGCGCCCTGGTGACCTCGTCCGAGCGCCGGTTCATGAACGCGGTGCTGGCCGGCACCGGCCTGCGCTTCGACGTGCTGGTGTGCGCCGACGACGTAACCGCCACCAAACCCGATCCTGAACCGTACCTGCTCGCGGCCAAGCTGGTCGGCGTGCCCCCAGGCGACTGCTTCGCCCTGGAGGATTCACCCAACGGCGTGGCGTCCGCGCAGGCCGCCGGTTGCCGGGTCATCGCGGTGCCCTCCCTCGTGCCGATCAGCCCGGCACCAGGCCGGATCGTGGTCAGCTCCCTGCTCGACCTGCGGGCGGACGCCGCCGGCGTGTCGCCGCGGGCCGGCCTGCGACCCGGGCCGGACCCGGTGAATCCGGGGGCTAGCCCCAGAGCCGGCGGTCCCGACACCACTTAGACTTCAGGTAGAACTCGCGGGGAGGTGCGCATGTCCACCTACGACAAGATCGCCTGGCTGCCGCTGTGCGGAGGGCTGACCGGGCTCGGCCTTGTGCTGAGCTTCATCGTCATGCGGCGGCGCGGCCTGGGCTCGGGCCTGCGCGCGGCGGCGTGGTCACTGCTGCCGCTGGCCGCGTACCTGACCGGCGCGATCGAGATGTTCTGGAAGATGGGGGCCGCCATCGGGGACTTCGCCAAGGGTTTCGTGTTCTCGACCGAGGTGTGGGCCGGGATCGCGCTGACCGGGCTGGCGGTGGTGTTGTTCGTGGTGTCGGGTCCGCTGCGGCGGCGCAGCGTACAGCAGGGCAAGCCCCGGCCTGCCACCGGGCAGGCGACGGGCGCGAAGGGAACGCTCCCGGCCGCGGCCGGCGGGGCGCTGGCCACCCGGCCGGACCCCAGAACATCGGCTGCGCCGGCTAAGGCCCGAAAGGGCGCCAAGGCCGACGACGATGACGACGATCTGGGGGACGTCGCGGACATCCTGCGCCGCCACGGCATCACCTGACGGCTCGCGGTGACATCGCCGGACGGCCCGCCCGGCCGGCCTGGACGGCCGGGGGCATCTGCCGCGGACATCTTGCATCGTTACGGCATCAGCTCAGATGTTTTTTAGTCACAATCGCGCCACGACGACGGTTTTCCTCTGGATTTCGGCGACAGAAGCGCACAGTCTCTCGTTCTAAGCAATGATCAGCAAAGGCGGGGCCGCCCGACGGTGTCCTTGCTCGCTTCATCTCGCCATCAAGAGGAACATGCCCATGATCAGTGCGCCCAAGCGTTTCGGTGGACTCGCAGCGGCGGTGCTGGCCGCCACGGCGCTCGCCGCGTGCAGCTCATCGTCGTCGTCGTCCCCCACAGCGGCCAGCACAGGAAAGCCCGTCTACGGCGGCACGCTGCACATCGTCTCCGCAGCCGGCCCCGACCACATCGACACCGTGCCCGCGTATTACACCGTGGACTACCAGCTCGAGCGCGCCTACACCAGGCAGCTCGTGCAGTACCCGACCGAGCCCGCCACCAGCACCTCAAGCGCAGCCTGGACGGCGACGACCACGCCGGTCGCAGACGTGGCGACCGTGGTGCCGACGGTCGCCAATGGCGGGATCACCAACGGCGGGAAGACCTACACGTTCCACATCAAGCCGGGCGTGGACTGGAATTCGAGCCCGGTGCGGCAGGTCACCTCCCAGGACTTCCTGCGCGAGTTCAAGGCGTTCTGCAACCCGGTCAGCCCGGTCGGCAACGAGACCTACTACGAGTCCGCGATCGCCGGGTTCACCACGTACTGCAACGCGGAGACCGCGTACTTCGCGAACGCCAAGGCGCACCCGCCGACCGCGGCGAACATCGCGAACTTCCAGAACACCAACAGCATCTCCGGGATCACCACGCCGAACTCGATGACGATCCAGTTCACGCTGAACTCGGCGATCAGCGACTTCCTGTACATGCTGGCCATGCCGTTCGCTTCGGCCCGGCCGGTGGAGTACGACAGTTACGTGCCGAACAGCCTGCAGCTGGACCAGCACACCCTGTCCGACGGGCCGTACGAGATCAAGACCTACACTCCCGGCAAGTCGATCACGATGGTCAGGAACCCGGCGTGGAAGCAGTCCACCGACCCGCTCCGGCACGACTACGTGAACGAGATCGTGGACACGCTCGG
>JASHVM010000547.1:0-3205 GCA_030044595.1 Streptosporangiaceae bacterium | reverse complement strand
CCCCGCTCCGGCAACGGCCGCCGCCGCCGTCGCCGCCCCGCCGCTTCCGCATCAGCGGCCACCGCCGCCCCGGCCGCCGACTCCGCTCAGCCGCCAGTTGCGACAGCGGAGTCCGCCCTGGCGGCATCACCTGCTGTGACAGCCGCACCTGACCCGATCGAGCCGCGCACGGCGTCCGGCCCGGCCGTCACGCCCGCGTCGGCTCCGCAACCCGGCACCCCCTAGCCCCTGCGCTTTCCCAGGTACTTACTCCTTGCCCGCCGTGCGCCGGCGAGGGCCGAAGCAGTCGAGTTCGTGGATGCGCCGCGGTCTGGTAGCCTTGGCGGTCGGGAGTTGCCCGCTGCGCGGGATCCCTGGTGCAAGCGAGCCGCCGTGATGATCACCGGTGTGCCGGGGCACGCAAGGAAAGCGCAAGGAAAGAGAGAGTGCTCGGGTGTACGCGATTGTCCGCTGCGGCGGCAGGCAGGAGAAGGTCGCGCTGGACGACGTCGTCACCGTCGACAAGCTTCCTGGCCAGGCTGGCTCGAGCGTTACGCTGGAGGCCCTCCTGGTGGTGGACGGTGAGCGGGTCATCAGCGATCCCGGCGAGGTCGGCCGCTACCAGGTCACGGCGGACATCGTCGGTGACGCGGCGGGTCCCAAGATCAACATGATCCAGTACCGGAACAAGACCGGTTACCGGCGCCGCCTCGGCCACCGGCAGCGGTACACCCAGATACGGATCACCGGCATCGGCACGGAGGCCAAGCCGCAGGCTGAGAAGCAGCCCGAGCCGCAGGCCGAGACCCACGCCGAGCCGCAGGCTGAGACGCAGCCCAAGCGGACCCCGCGGGCCAAGGCGAAGGCGGAGGAGAACTGAGATGGCACACAAGAAGGGCGCGTCATCCAGCCGCAACGGCCGCGACTCGAAGGCCAAGCGCCTCGGCGTCAAGCGTTACGGCGGCCAGCTGGTGAACGCCGGCGAGATCATCGTCCGCCAGCACGGCACGCATTTCCACCCGGGCCAGGGCGTCGGCCGCGGCGGCGATGACACGCTGTTCGCGCTGGTCGGCGGGAAGGTGGAGTTCGGTATGGTCCGCGGTCGCAGGGCCGTGAGCGTCATTCCAGCCGAACCCCCGGCGTAGGTCCGCTAGGGTAACAGGCACTAGAAGGCGGGCCGGGCAACCTGGCCCGCCTTTCTCGTGCAGCAAGGGAGAGGGACATCGTGGCGGAGTTCGCCGACCGGGTCACGCTGCGAGTGCAGGCTGGCCGCGGCGGGAACGGCTGCGCCTCGATTCACCGCGAGAAGTTCAAGCCGCTCGGCGGCCCGGACGGGGGCAATGGCGGCCGTGGCGGTGATGTAATCCTCAAGGTGGACTCGAGCTCGGCCACCCTGCTTGACTTCCACCGCCGCCCTGTCCGCAGGGCAGGGAACGGTAAGCAGGGCGAGGGCTCCAACCGCACCGGCGCCGACGGCGCGGACCTCGTCATCCCCGTGCCGAGCGGCACCGAGGTCAAGACGGCGGACGGCGACGTGCTGGCCGACCTGGTCGGGGTGGGCACCAGGTTCGTGGCCGCGGCGGGCGGCCGGGGCGGACTCGGTAACGCCGCGCTGGCCTCGCCGCGGCGCAAGGCGCCCGGATTCGCGCTCAAGGGCGAGCCGGGGCAGCAGCGTGACCTGGTCCTCGAGCTGAAGACGGTTGCCGACGTGGGGCTGGTCGGCTTCCCCAACGCCGGCAAGTCTTCCATGATCGCGGCCATGTCGGCGGCCCGGCCGAAGATCGCCGACTACCCGTTCACCACGCTGATCCCGAACCTAGGCGTGGTGGAAGCCGGCGACGTGCAGTTCGTCGTGGCGGACGTGCCGGGGCTGATCCCGGGAGCGAGCCGGGGTAAGGGCCTCGGCCACGACTTCCTCCGCCACGTGGAACGCTGCTCCACCCTGGTCCACGTGATCGACTGCGCCACCGAGGAGCCCGGCCGCGACCCCGCGTCCGACCTGGCCGTGATCGAGGGCGAGCTGGCTGCCTACGGCGAAGCCACCGGCGTGGACCTCGTCACCAGGCCGCGGCTCATCGCCCTGAACAAGATCGACGTGCCGGCCGCCCGCGAACGCGCCGGTCACGCCAAGCCAGACTTCGAGGCCCGCGGTTACCAGGTCTTTGAGATCTCCGCCGCCACCGGCGAGGGCCTGCGCCAGCTGGCGTTCGCGATGGCCGCCCTGGTCGCCGCGGACCGCGCTGACCACAGCGCCCGCCTGGCCGACCAGCCCGCGCCGCGCGTCAAGGTCGCCGTTCGGGCCGCCGACGAGCCAGGCTTCGAGGTGGTACGGACCGGCGAGGCGAGCTTCCTGGTCCGGGGCGACAAGCCGCGGCGCTGGGTGCAGCAGACCGACTTCAGCAACGACGAGGCGGTCGGTTACCTGGCCGACCGGCTGGCTCGCCTGGGCGTGGAGGAGGCGCTCGCCGAAGCCGGCGCAGAGCCCGGCGCCGAGGTCCTGATCGGCGACCCGGATGATCCGGTCGTGTTCGACTGGGACCCTGCGGTGCCGATGAGCAGCGGAGCCAGCAGCCCCGGTCGATCCCGGGGCCGGAAGAACCATCTCGGCCCGCGCGGCACCGACCCCAGGTTGTCACCGTGACGAACGCCGCCCGGCCGGACATCGGCGCAGCGGCCAGGGTCGTGGTCAAGGTCGGTTCCTCGTCCTTGACCACGCCGGACGGCGAGATCGCCGGCCAGGCGATCACGGCCCTGGCCGCCGCGCTCGCCGCTCGCCGGGACCTAGGTGCCCAGGTCGTACTGGTCTCCTCCGGGGCGATCGCGTCCGGCCTGGTCCCGCTGGGGCTGACGCGCCGCCCGAGCGACCTGGCCACCCAGCAGGCCGCGGCCAGCGTCGGCCAGGGCCTGCTCATTGCCAGGTACACGGCGGCCTTCGCCACGCACGGTATCCGCACGGGCCAGGTGCTGCTGTCCGCGGACGACCTGATGCGGCGCACCCATTACCGCAACGCGCAGCGTACCCTGGACCGGCTGCTCGAGCTGGGCGTGCTGCCCGTCGTCAACGAGAACGACACGGTCGCCACCGACGAAATCAGGTTCGGCGACAACGACCGGCTGGCCGCCCTGGTCGCGCACGTCACGCGCGCGTCAGCTCTCATCCTGCTGTCCGATGTGGACGGCCTGTACGACGGCGACCCGCGTCGCGGCCACGCGCAACGGATCGCCG
>JASHVM010000546.1:0-20019 GCA_030044595.1 Streptosporangiaceae bacterium | reverse complement strand
TACATCGAGACCGAGCAGACCAACCCGGCCCAGATCGCGGCCGAGGCCAAGCAGCTGGTGGATACCGATCACGTGGTCGGCATCGTCGGCAACACCTCCATCATCGAGTGCTCGGTGGACAGCAGCTACTGGCAGAAGCTCGGCTACAACATCATCGACTCCGGTATCGCGCCCGAGTGCTGGTCGACGCCGAACAGCGCCGCGGTCAACATGGGCCCGCGGTACAGCTCCGACGGCGCGGTGCAGTACGCCCTCGAACAGCACGTCAACAAGATCGTCTTCGACCAGTCCAACGTCCCGGGCACCGGGTACATCGCCGCCGGGCCCGCGGCGCTAGCGAAGAACGCGGGCGTGCCCATCGTCCAGCTGACCGAGAACGTGCCGATCTCCGACGCCGACTCGGTGGCGATCAAGGAAGTCGACGACGCGGGGCCGGACGGCGCCGTGGTGCTCAACTTCACCCCGCCGGAGGCGCTGGTGATCCTGCAGGCGGCGCAGAAGCTCGGCCTGGAGGACCACGTGAAGCTGTGGGGCTGCTCGACGCCGTGCAACACCGACTTCCTGGCTACCTCGCTGGGATCCAAGTGGAACAGCAAGCTGTTCGTCAACGCGGAGCTGACCCCGCCTGACGTCACCAACACGCCGACGATGAACCTGTACAAGGCCATCTACAAGCAGTACGGCAAGGCGGTCTCCGGCGGCATCGGTGCCTTCAGCGAGATGGGCTTCACCGAGGCCGAGATAGCCGTGCACGCGCTGAACACGATCACCGGCGCTTACACGGTGGCCAGCGTCAACTCCGCGTTCAAGGCGGTAACGGACTACAACACCGGGATGCTGTGCCAGCTGTGGACCTACGGTGACTACTCCATGCACATCCCGAACAACGAGGACTACACGGTCACGCCGGACAACGGCAAGATGGTGACGGCCCAGGGCTGCACGCAGATCTCGTCGGTCGACCCGCAGATCGCGCAGTACCGGAGCATCGCCGGCACCGCGGCGATGGCCCCGTCGTCCTAAAGGTTTAGCAGGTCCATGCCAGCCTGGTCGGACTTCGAGCCGTTCATCGTGAGCGGCCTGGCCCTGGGCGGGGTGTACGCCCTGTCCGGGGTCGGGCTGATCGTGCTGTACCGCGCCACGGGCGTGCTGTACCTGGCCTTCGGCGCGGTCGGCGCGATGGGCGCGCTGATCACGTGGTCGCTGATCCAGGCCGGGACGCCCGGCTGGGTCAGCTGGCTGGTGTGCGTGGCCTTCGGCGCGGCGGTGACGCTCGGCTACGGGGTCATCTTCGGCCCGGCGCTGGCCCGGCGAGATCCGCTGGTCAAGGCGGTGGCCACCATCGGGCTGACGCTGATCCTGTACGGGGTGGCGGACCTGCTCTGGACGACCAGCGGCGGGCAGGCCCGCTCGATCTCGTTCCCGACCGACAACAGCGGCTTTTCGGTCGGCCAGGTCCAGGTGGACTGGACCCAGGTGATCGCGCTGGCGGCCGGCGTGGCGATCACCGTGGCCACCGGAGCGTTCCTGCGGTACACCAAGCTCGGCACGGCCATGCGGGCCATGGCCAACGACCGCGACATCACCGCGACGCTCGGCGTGCCGGTCAGGAAGGTGGAGGCCGCGGCCTGGCTCGGCTGCGGCGTGCTCGCGGGCATCGCCGGGCTGCTGCTGGCCGACCTGGTCGCGCTCGACGCCACCACGCTCACCTTCCTGGTCATCTCGTCGCTGGCCGCGGTGCTGATCGCCCGGCTGCGCTCGATCACGGTCACGTTCATCGCGGCGATCGTCATCGGCGTCCTGCACGACCTGCTGACCCCGATCACCTCGCTCACCAACTACCGTGACATGACCCCGTTCGTGCTCGCCGCCATCGCGCTGCTGGTCCTGTCGCGGCGCGGGGTCATGTCGCGCTCCCGCGAGGAGGCCTAGTGCTGGACACCGCGGGCCCGGCCGCCTCCAGGACCGGGCAGCGCTCCCCGCTGCGGCGGCCCGGCCGGGCGAGCGTGATCCGCGGCGCCGTGGTCACGGCGCTCCTGCTGTTCACGCTGTTCGGGCTGCCGGCCCTGCTGAGCCTGTACTACATCGACACCATGACCCAGGTGGCCATCTACTCCATGGTCACGCTCGGGCTCGGCCTGCTGGTCGGGCGGGTCGGCCTGGTCTCCCTCGGCCAGGCCGCGGTGCTCGCCATCGGCGCCTGGGCGGCGGCCCGGCTGCTGTTCGCCACCACGCAGCCGTACCCGCTCGTGCTGCTCGAGGCCGGGCTGATCACGATGGCGGCGGGCATCTTGATCGGGCTGCCCGCGCTCCGGCTGCGCGGCCTGTACCTGGCGCTGATCACGCTGATGCTGGCGGGCGCCATCACGGTGGTGCTCACCACGGTGAACTTCCCCAACGGCGGCCACGGCTTCCTCGGCTACAACGGCAGCCTGGTCAACATCCCGCCGATCCGCCGACCCAGCATCGCGTCCAGCGACCCGGCCTACTTCCGGTACTCGGTGGTGGTCGCCGCGCTCATGTTCCTGCTGGTCTTCGTGCACATCCGCACCCGGCCCGGGCGGGCCTGGGCGGCGATCAGGCAGAGCGAGCCGGCCGCGCTGGCCGCCGGGATCAACACCTGGTTCTACAAGCTGTGGGCGTTCGCGCTGGCGTCGTTCATCACCGGCGTGGCCGGCGGCGTGCTCGCGGGCTCGGTCCACTACCTGTACTCGATCGACTTCCCGACCCAGGACTCGATCCTGCTGCTGGCCGTGGTGCTGATGGGCGGCGTCTACAGCCTGTGGGGCGCGATCATCGCCGCGCTGCTTTACCAGTTCCTCCCGGCCCTGCTCAACAACTGGGGCGTCTCCGCCGACTGGCTGACGATCATCTTCGGGCTCGGCGTGCTGCAGGTGCTGACCACCGCCCCGGCCGGGCTGGCTGACCAGGTGCCCAGGGACCTCGCCCGGTTGGGCCGCCTGCTGCGCGGCCGCTTCCGCCGCCCGGCGCCCTCGGCAGGTGAGCCGCAATGATCGAAGTGGCCGGCCTGACGGTCCGTTACGGCGGGGTGACCTCCCTCGATGACATGAGCCTGACCTTCGAGCAGGGCACCTGCGGACTGATCGGGCCGAACGGCGCAGGCAAAACGACGTTCTTCAACGTGCTGAGCGGTTTCGTCCGGCCCGCCGCGGGGACGGTCCGTGCTTTCGGGGTAGACCTGCTGTCGATGGCCCATTTCCGCCGCGCGCGGTGGGGGGTGCGCCGGACGTTCCAGACCGAGCAGGCGATCGAGGAGCTGTCGGTGTTCGACAACGTGGCGTTGGTGCACGAGCACTCCAAGCTCGGCAGCGCCACCCGGCGCCAGGACGTGCTCGACGCGATCGCGTTCACCGGCATCGACGCCTCGCCCGAGGCCAAGGTGCGGACGCTGGGCGCCGGCCAGCGCCGGCTGGTCGAGGTCGCCCGCGCGGTCGTCGGGCGGCCGCGGCTGGTCCTGCTCGACGAGCCGGCCGCCGGGTTGCCCGATGAGGAGACCCGGCACCTGGCCGAGGTGATCCGCCAGATCCCGGAGCACACCGGGGCGCTGGCCATCCTGGTCGATCACGACATGAGCCTGGTCTCGGCCTGCTGCGAGACGACCGCCGTGCTCGACTTCGGCAGGCTTATCGCGTCCGGCCCGACCGCCGGCGTGCTGCGCAACGACGACGTGATCCGCGCGTACCTGGGGGTGGCGTGAGCGCCCTGCTGCTGCGTGACATCACCGTCGAGCGCGGCGGGCGCGAAGTGGTCAAGCAGGTCTCGGTCGAGATACCGGCCGGTCAGGTGACCGCGCTGCTCGGGCCGAACGGCGCCGGCAAATCCACCTTGGTCCTGGCCGTCGGCGGCGTGCTCAAGCCGAAGGCCGGCCACGTCCTGCTGGACGCCGCCGCCGCGGAGCATCCTCAGGCCCCGGACAGCGCCCCCGAGACCGCTGAAACCCCCGCGAACCCCGGCAACTCCGCGGCCTCCCTGGACCTGACCGGCCGCCGTCCGGAGCGGATCCGCCAGGCGGGCGTCGCGATCGTGCCCGAAGGCCGCCGGCTGCTGCCGGACCTGACCGTCGAGGACAACCTGCGGGTGGCCAGCTACGCCCTGTCCCGCGAGGCCGCGCAGGCCGGGCGGGCCCGGGTGCTGGAGCTGTTCCCTCAGCTGAGCGAGCGGCGGTCCGCCCTGGCCCGGACCCTGTCCGGCGGCGAGCAGCAGATGGTCGTGCTGGCTCAGGCGCTGATCTCGCAGCCGAGGTACATGCTGATCGACGAGCTGTCGCTGGGCCTGGCGCCGGTCGTGGTCAGCCGGCTGATCCCGGTGATCCGCACGGTGGCGGAATCCGGCACCGGGATCCTGCTGATCGAGCAGTTCGCCACCGTCGCCCTGGGCCTGGCCAACCACGCCCACATCATGGAGGGCGGCCGGATCCGCTTCTCCGGCACGGCCAGCGAGCTGCGCGACAACCCGGACCTGCTCCGGTCCGCGTACCTGCTACGCGGCAGCGCCGACAAGCCCGGCCCGCAGACGGCCCCGCCCGGCGCCGTGACCCCGCTGCCGGGCCGCAACCCCTTATCTTTCATCCCGAACGGCCGCCGGTACCACCGGCCCGGGATCACCGCGCGGCGGCCGGTTCCGACCGCATCGCGGCCGGGGTCTGTCCGCCGGGCGCGACCGGGATCAGCAGGTAAGAGTCGTACTCACCGCCGGCGTGAACGACGTGCGGGCCCCGGTTCACCGAATCGTCGTGCAGCGCCTGGATCAGCGGCCTGGGGTACCGGTAGACGTCCTGGCCCTGGATGACCAGCCGCAGGGTCTCACCGGGCCGGAACAGCGTGCCCGACGGCAGGATCTCGATCTCCAGCGGGACGACCTGCCCGGGCGCGAGCTTCAGCTCCCGCCGGTGAGCGAGCACCGGCTGCCACGGACGCGAGCGCGTTTCGTCACGCTCGCGATGCGACGCGCGGATCCAGCCGAGCGCCACCGGGCCGTCCTCGAACACCGCGTAGAACGGGAAACCCACCAGGTCGCCGTACGCGTCGAGCTTCTGTACCGCGACGAACACGTCCAGGTCGTCGGCGTCCGGCGCGGACATCCACACCTTGAGGGCCATGCCCCCGACCACCTCGGTGGCGGAGTCGAAGCGCAGGTCGAACGTGACCCGGCCGCGCCCGCGCCCGGTCCGCTGGCTGTCGTAGCCAACGGTCGCGGCGGAAGGCCGCGACCGGACCAGCGTCCCCCCGGCGGCGTCCAGGAACAGCGGCTGGTAGGACGTGCCGGGAACCGGCCAGTCGGCCGCGGTCCACCAGGTCCCCGCTTGCCTGGCGTCCCTGACCTGGTACCGGACCGGCGGCCAGTCGCTGACCTCGGTGTCCAGCCCCAGCAGGAAGTGGTCGAAGAACGCCTGCTGGCGCCGCAGCCCCTCCTCGCTGTAGTAGTAGCCCCACTTCTTCCCGCCGTGGGCGTCCAGCCACTTTTGCGCCGAGCCGATCTGCTTGAAGCCCTCGAACGTCCCCCTGGTGTGCAGCCCCTGGTCGGACCAGCTCGCGACGACGTAGGCGGGCACCGCGACGCGCGCCAGCGGAGCGGCCTTGGACGCCCAGAAGGCGTCGAACAGCGGGTGCGCGGCGGTCTCGGCGGCCAGGTCCTCCACCCGGCCGGTCCCGTAGCCCCACCGTTCCCCGATATACGGCCAGAAGTAGGTCTCCGGGATGCCGCCGTGCCGGGCCACCTCCCGGTAGGTGTCGCTCCACCCCTCCCACGGGTTGATCGCGGCCAGGTGCGGCGGGCGGGTCGCCGCGATCGTCCACTGGCTGGACGTCAGGTAGGACACCCCGGACAGGCCCACCCGGCCGTTGCTCCAGCTCTGCGCGCCGGCCCACTCGATCAGGTCGTGGCCCGCCAGGGCCTCTTCGGGGGACAGGAACGTGGCATCGCCACCGGAGAACCAGGTTCCCGGTATGTCCGCGTTCACCACCGCGTATCCTCGCGCCGTCCAGTAGACCGGGTCGGGCGACTCGAAAGCCGTGTATCCGGAAAGCTGGCCGGGCCCGACCCCGCCGTCCGGGTACCGCTCCGGCAGCTGCGGCCCGGCGTGCTTGCCGTACGGTGACCAGGCGATCAGCGGGGCAGCGGGCCGTTCGCCGGCCGGCCGGAACACGTCGGCGTAGACCGTCACCCCGCCCCGCACCGGGACCGCCGCGTCGCGCTCGATGATCATTCCGCCCGGACCGATCTGCCGCCGGTAACGGGGCGGAGCCGCGCCCCGGTCCGCCGGGCTGCCGGTCGGCTCCCTGAACAGGTAGCGCTCGTTCGCGGGCATCGGGTCCACGGGCATCAGACGGCCAGCACCAGCCTGCCCCGCACGCGCACCTCGCCGGGTCCGGGTGACGGCACCGGCAGCGAGACGACGCGCAAGACCTCGGGCCGCCGAACTCGGTGAACCCGATCCCGCGCATGCTCATCGTGCCGCCTCGGCGCCGGCCGGGATGCCGAAGATCCGCTCGGCGTTACGGTGATAGATCTTCCGCTTGTGCTCGTCGGAGATCTCGGCCTCGTCCAGGAACCGGACGGCGGCTTCGGTGGTCTGGTACGGGTAGTCGATCGCGAACATGATGTTGTCCGCGCCGACCGCCTCGATGCAAAAGCGCAGCACCGGCGCCCAGTTCATGCCGCTGGTCGTGATGGCGAAGTTCTGCTTGACGTATTCACTGGGCGTCAGCGACAACGCGGGCCGCGTATGGTACGAGGCGCGCACCGGGTGCATGTAGTCGAGCCGGTAGAGCCAGTACGGCAGGCCCTCGCCTAGGTGCCCGAGGACGATCCGCAGCCGCGGGAACCGGTCGAAGACGCCGCTGCAGATCAGCCGCAGGCCGTGCAGCCCGGTCTCGGCCTGGAACCCCCAGATGCCGGTCTCCAGCCCGTACTTCTTGAACGCCGCCGCCATCGCCGTCCCGGGCGAGCGCGGGTGCAGGTAGATCGGCGCCCCGAGCGCCTCGGCCGCCTCGAGGATGGGCCAGAACTTCTCCTCGTCCAGGTATTCGCTGCCGGTGTGCGAGTTGATGATCACGCCGTTCAGCCGCAGTTCGGTGACGGCCCGCGAGATCTCCTCCGCGGCCGCCTTCGGATCTTGCGGCGCGACCGCGGCCAGCCCCGCGAACCGTCCCGGATGCCTGCTGATGACCGCCGCCAGCCGGTCGTTGGCCAGGCGGGCCAGGGCCGTGCCCTCGGCCGGCGAGAACGTCTGCACGCCCGGCGCGGTGAGCGACAGCAGGTGCACGTCCACGCCGTTCGCGTCCATGATCTCCAGCCGTTCGCCCTCCAGGTCGAGCAGCTGCCGACGTACGCGCTGCAGCCCGGGAGTGTCCTGGGTGAAGACGAAGTCCCAGAAATCCTGGTCTGGCTCGGCCGGATCGGCCGCCGCCGCCCACCCGCGCAGTTCCCGGTAGACCTCCGGGAGGGAGAACGCCTCCTCGGTCGCGATCCGCCGGTACGGCCAGGGCAGGCTCATGCCGCGGGCCTCCGGCTCGCTCACGCGCGCACCGCCGTGACCTCGCGGACCGCCGCGGCGATCTTCGATTCGTCGGGCAGGATGTAGTCCTCCATCGGCTTGCTGTAGGGGACGGTGGCGTCCAGCGCCGTGACCTGCTTGATCGGCGCCTTCAGGTACCCGAACCCCTGGTCGGCGATCTCCGCGGCGATGACGGCCGAAGCCGACGCGTGCCGGGTCGCCTGGTCGACCAGGACCAGCCGGCCGGTCTTCCGCACCGAGCCCAGGATCGTGGCCACGTCGAGCGGCACCAGCGTCCGCGGGTCGATCACCTCCGCGCTGATCCCGGAGGCCGCGAGCGCCTCGGCCGCCGCCAGCGCCCGGCCCACCATCGCGCCGGTGGCCACGATCGTGACGTCGTCCCCGGCGCGCCGGACGTCCGCCTGCCCGAACGGCACGAGGTACTCGCCTTCGGGCACCTCGCCCTCCTCCAGCGTCAGCAGGTAGTGGTGGAAGAAGCACACCGGGTTGTCGTCCCGGATGGCCGTCGCCATCAGGCCCTTGGCGTCGGCCGGCGTGGCCGGCAGCGCCACCTTGAGCCCGGGGACGCCGGTGAACATGCCGTAGATCGACCCGGTGTGCTGCCCCGCCCAGCCGGCCGTGAACCCGTACCCGGCCTTCAGCACCAGCGGGACCTTGACCCGTCCGCCGCTCATGTACCGGAACCGCGGCGCCTCGTTGACCACCTGGTCCATGGCCACGAGCATGAACTCGGCCATGTACAGCTCGACCACCGGTCGGTACCCGGCCAGCGCGGCCCCGACCGCCATCCCGATCTCCGCCGTCTCCGAGATCGGGGTGACGCGGACCCGGTCGCCGCCGAACGCCTTGAGGAACTCGTCGTCCTCGGTGGTGGCGATGTTCTGCCCGAAGTAGAGCACTGTCTCGTCGCGGGCCATCTCCTGGCCGATGGCCTCGTTGATCGCCGCGATGTAGGGAAGCTGCCTGCTCATAACGCCCTCCTACGCGTACACGTGGCGCAGCGCCTGGTCCGGCGCCGGGTAGGGGCTGTCCAGCGCGAACGAGGTGGCCGCGGCCATCTCGTCCCGGGCCTCGGCGGCCATCGCGTCCGCCGCGGCCGCGTCGAGGACCCCGTCAGAAACCAGCCGGTCACGCATCCGCAGCAGCGGGTCGGCGCGCCGGGCCGCCTCGTACTCCTGCGGCGCGCCGAACACCACGACCGCCTCGTGCTCGGGGAAGTGCAGCGGCACGCCGGGCGGGGCGATGATGTTGCCGTGCGCGCTCAGCCGGTAGACCTTCGACTCCACCAGCGTGGGACCCTCGCCCGAGCGGGCGCGCGCCACCGCGGCGGCGACCGCGCCGTACACCGAGACCGGGTCCCCGCCGTCGACCGTCACCCCCGGCATCGAGAACGCCCTGGCCTTGACCGACAGCGGCTCTCCGGCCGCTGCGTTAGCGTCTTCCTGCTCCACCCGGGTCACCACGTTGTAGGAGTTGTTCTCCAGCACGTAGACGACCGGGAGCTTCCACAGCGAGGCGATGTTCAGCGATTCGGCGAACGCGCCCTGCTTGGACGCGCCGTCGCCGAAGAAGCACAGCACCACCTGGCCCCGCTTTCGGATCTGCGCCGCGTACGCGGCGCCGGTCGCCTGCGGGATGCCCTGCCCGACGATCCCGGAGGTGCCGAGGAACCCGCGGTCGGGGTCGGCCAGGTGCATGGAGCCGCCGTAGCCGCCGCACAACCCGGTCGCCCGTCCGTAGATTTCGGCCATCATCGCCTTGGCGTCGGTGCCCAGCACCAGGGGGTAGCCGTGGCACCGGTAGGTAGTCATCACCTGGTCGCCGGGCCGCAGCGCCGCTAGCGAGCCGACAATCGACGCCTCGGCCCCGTCGGCCAGGTGGGTATGGCCGCGGATGACGCCCGGGTGCTCGGTGAACGTCGCCTTCACCCGCTCCTCGAATTCCCTGATCCGCAGCATCTGCCGGTACATCCAGACCAGCCGGTCTCGGTCCAGCTCAGGCATGCTCTCGCTCATCACTTGCTCCCAAGATCGCCAGTAGTTCGTCGACGCCGCTCACCTTCAGGTGCGGGCGGCGTGAGGCGGACAGTCCGTCATAGCTCGCCGCGCTGCCCAGGCCGGTCCCGACGGCGATGGCCAGCGACCCGCCGCGGCGCGCCATCGGCACCTCGAGGGCGGGGTCGTCGCCGACCACGGCCAGCTGCGCCGGCCTGGCGCCGAGCCGGTCCGCCGCGCTGCGCAGCGCGTCCAGTGACGGCTTGCCCACCACCCGGAGCCCGCAGCCGGTCAGCGACCTGATCATCGCCGAGATCGCCCGGGAGGTGCCGAGCGCCCGGCCCCCGGCCACCGCGAAGAACGGGGTCTCCGAGCAGCTGTACAGCGCGGCCCCGCCCCAGACCGCCTGGCAGGCCGCCTCGAGCGCGGGCATCGTGAACTCGGGGAACCAGCCGGCCAGCACCGCGTCCGCCGGCGTCCCGGCCGCGGGCGGTACCACCTCGAGGCCGGCCTGCCGCAGCGGCTCGGTGAGCCCGGGCCCGCCCAGCACCATGACCCGCTGATACCCACGGCGGGTGAAGACCCGGGCCGCGCTGCTGGCCGGCGTCATCATCGCCTCGTCCGGCAGGCCGAACCCGATCTCCCTCAGGATCCCGGCGAAATGCGCCGGGGTGCGGTTCGTCCCGTTGGTGAAGACGACGAACGGCAGCCCGCGCCCCGCGGCCCAGCTGGTGATCTCCACCGCGCCGGGCAGCGGCCGCAGCCCGTGGTTGTGCCGGTCGCCGAGCACCAGCGTGCCGTCCATGTCGAACACGAAGCCCCTGACGTCCCGCAGCCGGGCCAGCAGATCACGATCGCCCGCCGCCACCGCTACGCCCTCCCGAGCTCGAGCCGGAAACCGGGCTTGTCCACCACCAGCCGCCGGACCGGCGGCCGCGAGCCGAGCTCGCGCAGCAGCCGAAGCACCGGCTGCAGCTGCGGCGAGTAATGCTCGGGCGCCGGCCCGGCGGCGAGCATCGCGTCCACCTCCCCGGACGGCATGCCGAACCTCAGCAGCAGCTCCTCATCGGAGATTCCGCGCGGCAGCCGCTGGCGGAGCTCAGCCGGCGACAGCGGCGGCGGCTCGGCGGCGAGTTCGCGCGCGCGCGGCCGGTCCAGGATCCGGTCGAGCACCCAGGGCTCGACCGGTGCCGTCGGCTTGCCGAAGCTGCCCAGCACGTACCGGATCACCTGGTCGGGCACGACCTCGTACCGCGCGCTGCTCGCTCTGCCTGCCCGGGGCGGCGAGCCCTTCCTGCCCCCGGACCCCCCGATTATGTTCGACAGCGCCTGCCCCATCACCATCTGCGGGAACGGCGTGACCATGATCGGGTAACCGAGCTCGGCCCGGACCCGGCTCACCTCGTCCATCACCGCGCCGAACTTCGCCTCGAGCCCGAGCTCGGCCAGCTGCCGGCGCAGCGTGGTCATCACCCCGCCGGCCAGCTGATGCTTGGTGAACGCCGCGTCGTAAGGCTGCGGCTGCCCGGCGGGTAGCGACTCCGCCGCGGCGAGCTGGTCGAAATACGATGCCACCTGGGCCAGTAGCCGGTCGTCCACGGTCACCGTGTGCCCGAGTTCGCGCAGGTTGGCCACGGTGCGTTCGGCGTCGGGCAGCGAGGACCCGTCCGCCAGCGCCCCGCAGCCGACCTGGAGCACCTGCACGCCCAGGTTTGGCGCGGCCAGGTAGACCAGCGGGGACAGCCCGATCGTGCAGTGCGCGTGCAGCTCCAGCGGCTTGCCACCGAGCCGTGCCCGCACCGCCGGGATCAGCGTCCGGGCCCGCTCCGGGGTCAGCAGCCCGGCGGGGTCCTTGACGTAGGCGCGGTCGATATGCGGCGACGCGGCCACCCGCGCGGCGATGCCCGCGTAGAAGGCGTCGCCGTGGACGGCCGAGATCGTGTAGGTGAGCGCCGCGATGATCTCGGTGCCGCCGGCCCGCCGGATGATCCGCGCCGTCGCCAGCACTGCGTCCATGTCGTGCGTCGGATCCAGCACCACGAACCGCGATATCCCGGCCGCGACCAGCCGCTCGTAGACCAGCCGCATGACGTCCGGGTGAGCCCGTTCCCAGGAGATGAACCGGAATCCGGTGCCGATGAACTGCAGCGGCGTATCCGGCATCGCGGCCCGGGTGAGCCGGATCCGCTGCCACGGATCCTCCCGGTGGGTGCGCACCGCGACGCCCATGGCCGTGCTGGACAGGAAATCCAGCGCGCGGAACCCGACCCGGTTCATTACCGGGGCGATCTGCAGGATGTGCGCGGTCCGCAGCCCGGTGGCCCCCCACAGGCTCTGGTTGCCGTCCCGCAGCGAGACATCGACGAGCTGCACCTCAGCCATGGATTTCTGCCCTAACGGACGGTGGTTCCCGCTGCACCCACCGGGTGAGATAACTCGTGTCCACGCCGCCCGCGGCGAACTCCTCATCGGCCGCCAGTGCCCGGTGCATCGCCAGGTTGGTCGCCACCCCGTCGATCCGGCACCGGGCCAGCGCGCTGCGCAGCCGCCGCAGCGCTTCGGGCCGGTCGGCGCCGCTGACCACGAGCTTGGCCAGCAGGCTGTCGTACTGCGGCGGCACCGCCGACCCGGCTTGTACGTGCGTGTCGACGCGGATACCCGGCCCGGCCGGGAACGCCGCGCCGGCCACGGTCCCCGGGCTCGGCCGGAAGCCGTCGGCCGGGTCTTCGGCGTTGATCCGGCACTCGATCGCGTGGCCGCCGAAGCTGACGCTGGCCTGGGACCGGCGCAGCCCGCGCCCCTCGGCGATCGCGATCTGCTCGGCCACCAGGTCCAGCCCGGTGACCATCTCGGTCACCGGGTGCTCGACCTGGATGCGCGCGTTGACCTCGAGGAAGTAGAACGCCTCCCGTTCGGTGTCGACCACGAACTCGACGGTCCCCAGGCCCTGGTACTTCAGGTGCAGGCCCAGGGCCACGGCCGCGGCCCGCATGCTGACGCGCAGCGTCTCGCCGAGCCGCGGGGCCGGCGCCTCCTCGACGACCTTCTGGTACCGCCGCTGCACCGAACATTCCCGGTCGCCGAGGTGGATCACGTTCTCCCCGTCGCCGAGCAGCTGCACCTCAACGTGCCGGGCGCGGGAGACGTACCGCTCCAGGTACACCCGCGGATCGCCGAACGCCGCGTCCGCCTCGGCGCTGGCCATCGTGACCGCGCCGCTCAGCTGGCCCGGATCGCCGACCACCCGCAGCCCGCGCCCGCCGCCGCCCCCGGCCGCCTTGACCAGGACCGGGTAGCCGATGCGCCCGGCCACCTCGCCCGCCTCTGCCGTGACGAGGCCGCCCGGCAGGACCGGCACCCCGGCCGCGGCGGCGTGGCGCCGCGCGGCCAGCTTGTCCCCGGCCGCCTCGAGCACCTCCGCGCCGGGGCCGATGAAGACGATCCCGGCCGCCTCGCAGGCCCGCGCGAACCGCGGGTTCTCGGCCAGGAAGCCGTAGCCCGGATGGATGGCGTCCGCGCCGGCGGCCGCCGCCGCGTCCACCACCGCCTCCACGTTCAGGTACGCGGCAGCCAGCCCGGCCGCCCCGCCTCCGGGCACGATCCGGATCGTGTGATCCGCCAGCCTGGCCGGAACCGAATCGGCGTCCGCGCCCGCGACCGCCAGCACGGTCTCGATGCCGAGGCGCCGGCAGGTGCGCAGGACGCGGACAGCGATCTCGCCGCGGTTGGCGACCAGCACCCGCCGGATGATCACGGATCGGCCCTGATGAGCAGCAGCGTGGTCCCCTGCGCGGCGAACTCGGCGTTAGCCACGCAGATTTCCGCGACGGTGCCGGCGGCGTCCGCGGGTACCGAGTTCATCAGCTTCATGGTCTCCACGATCCCGATCACCGTGTCCGCGCTGACCTGGCTCCCTACCTCCACGAACGGCGGTGCCCCCGGCCGCGGCGCCCGGTAGAACGTCCCCGGCAGTGGCGCCCGTACCGCGACCAGCCCAGCCGTCGCGCCCCCAGCCTCCCCCTCAACCCCACCAGCCCCGCTAACCTCGCCAGTCTGGCCAGCCCGAGCCTGGCCAGCGTCGTCCGTCGTGGTTGCGATCGGGTTGGGCGCGGACAGCACCTGCGCGGACTGGGTCCAGCCGTCGGGGGTGCGGCGGAGGATCAGCCGGAACCGGGTGGTCTGCAGGTCGAGCTCGTCGTAGGGTAGCGAGTCGAGCAGCGCGAGAACGTCCGCCACATCCTCATTGGTCAGGTCCATCACAGCGGCTTCTCTAGCCAGGCCAGGACGTGGTCGCTGGCGCGGGGTTTGGGGGTGGCGAGCGGCGCCCGGTCGCGGGCCGACCAGACCGTCTCCGGCCTGCTTTGCAGCAGCACGACGCGGTCCGCCGTATCGGCGTGCAGCGCCGGATGGTCCGGGCCGTCGCCCAGCAGCGCCCATTCGATGTCCTGGGCCGTGCCGTAGTGCTCCTCGACCCGCTGTCCGATCAAGGCCAGGGTCCGGGCCTCATCGTCGCTGAGGCAGGGCTTGCCACGCAGCGCGGCAGGCATGGGCTGAGCGGAGATCCCCTGCCCGTTCGGGATAAAACGGTGCAGACGGAGCTTTGCACCGACCCTCCTCCCGGTGATCTCGCCGGTCACCTTGCTTACCGTGAAGCTGTCCGGGGTCACCTCCCCGCCCACCAGCGCGGACCCGAGACCCCAGGTTCCCTCGATGGCGACCACGGAGCGGTCGCCGGTGACGGGGCTGCGGGTGAACATGACCCCGGCCGCGCGCGGGCTGACCATGCGCTGGACGACGACGCCCATCGCCTGGCCGCGCTCGGACAGGCCCATCCGGCGCCGGTAGGCGACCGACTCGTCGTTGTACAGGCTGGCCCAGCATGACCGCACGCGGTCTAGTACCGCACCGGCACCGCGGACGGCGAGATAGGTGTCCTGCAGGCCGGCGAAGCTGGCCTCGGCGGTGTCCTCCATGGTGGCGCTGGACCTGACGGCCACCGCGGCCACGTTCAGCTCCTGGTAGGCGGCGGTGATCTGCGCGGCCACGTCGGCCGGCAGCGGCGCGGCGGTGATCCGGGCGCGCAGGCCAGCCGCGGCGCGCGCGATCGCCCCGGCATCGGCCGGCGGCAGTTGCTCGAGTTCCCGCAGGAGAGCGCCCGAGGGGTCGAGCGCGGCCATAGCCAGGCCGAACGCCTCCGCGGTGACCACGTAGCCGCGCGGCACGGCGATTCCGGCGCGGGCCAGCTCCCCGAGGCTGGCCGCCTTGCCGCCCGCCGCCGCCGCATCGGCCAAGCTCACGTCGGCGAGCCTGCGGACGAGGCGGGCCACCTCGGAAGTCACCCCAGGACCTGGACGATCCCGCGGTCGCCGTCGACGCGCACCTGCTGGCCGGTGCGGATCCGCTTGGTCGCGTCGCCGGTGCCGACCACCGCCGGCATGCCGTACTCCCGCGCGACGATCGCCGCGTGCGACATCGAGCCGCCGATGTCGGAGACCGCGGCCTTGATCTTGCCAAAGACCGGTGCCCAGCTCGGCGCGGTCACCGGGCAGACCAGTATCTCGCCGTCGCGGACCTCGCCGATCTGGTTGACGTCCGTCAGCACCCGGGCGGGTCCCTCGACGATGCCGGAGGACGCGCCGAAGCCGCGGATCTCGCCCTCGTCAGGGCGCAGCCAGGCCTCGATCCGCTGCTGGGTTACCCCCCAGAGCATGTGCACGGCCGGGTCGTTGAGGGCCTCGGGCACCGGTCCGAGAGCCGGCGGCGGCGACCAGCCACGCAGCGCTTCCAGCATGCGCTTGCGAGAAGCGACGATGGGCTGCCAGTGGGCGGCGCCGAGCGGCGGGCTGCCCGCGGCCCAGGCCAGCATCACGTCCGACAGCGCCTGGTCGATCTCGGTGTGATGCAGCTGGAACACGTCCTCGCCGTCGGCCAGCACCCCGAACCTGGCCAGCAGGGCGCCGAACTCGCGGACCTTGCCGAAGAACTGCGAGGTGAACCAGTGCTCGCAGTAGAACTTGTGATCCTCCACGAACGGGAAGACCCGCCGGCACAGGCCCAGCATCTGGTCGAATGCGGCCCGTTCGTCCTCGGTGGTGAGCAGCTCCCGGTACTCGGCCGAGATGCGCTCCCGCTCTGCCCGCAGCGCCTCGGTCGGCCGCTCGGCGAGCGTGCCGTCGCGCACCTGGGCCACGTAGCGGGGCAGCGCCGTGAACGGGACCGTCAGGTCATCGGCCCAGCTGCGGTGGTGGTGGTAGAACCCGTCGCCGGTCGAGACGTTGAACCAGGGCTCGCGGGCCTGGTCGAACGCGGCCAGCCAGGCCTTCCCGCCCTCCCCGCGGTCCGCCAGCGCGGCCAGCACCTGCGACGGCGAGCACCCCTCGGTGAACAGGTCGTCGACGCCGTTCTCGACGGCGACCCTGGCCAGGTTGCGCAGCTCGTCGTCGGGCCGGTACATGATCACGTCGATCCCGGCCACCATGCGGGCCGCGGTCTGATCGCTGATCTCGGGGAACGCCTGCTTGCAGAACTGGAAGAACACCACGTAGGCGCCGTAGCCCAGCATCAGCATCTCGGTGTGGTGGTGCCACATCTTCGAGAACAAGTCGACGCAGCGGTGGAAGTTCTCGCGCAGGTAGTGGTTCTGCGCGACGCCCTTGGCGGCGAAAACGACCTCGCTGTCCTCGAACTCGGGCAGTTCTGGCACCGCGACCGACTCGATTTCAGCGATCAGGTCCCGCATCCGAACCTTCCAGCCCTCGTAGAGGGCGTCCCAGTTCTCGTAGTAGTAGCTGGCCCGCTCGCCGAAGATCGCCGCGCGGCGCCCGATCTCCTCCGGGTCGGTCACCGGGTTGGCCGTGATGTAGACGCGGCCGTTGACGATCCGGTGCTCGATGCCGAGCGTGGTGGGAAAGACGAACAGGCGGGCGGTGTTGGCGCCGATCGCGCTGTACGGGACCTCGGCGGTGATCGTGTCGAAGGCCGGCATCGGCTCCGGGAAGTGCATCGAGTTGTAGAACCAGAAACGCTTGTCGTCCTCCGGCTGGAAGCGCGTGAAGTAGGGGTACATGGACCGCCAGTCCTCTGCTCCCGGCGCGTCGCCGATCTCGGACGGGAGCGGGAACCTAGCCGCCGCGGGGGATGCCGGCGGGGTCGACCCGCCATGGCCAGCAGCGCCGTTCCCGTCCATCGCATCCTCCTTTATCGGCCCAGGCGGAAGTCGCGCGCCTTTGCGCAGGTCCGCACCGCCGACGCTGGCATAGCGGTGCCGGCCGAATCAATGGCGAACCACACCATTTCGGTCCGCCGTAACTTGGGCCGCGCCCCAAACGCGATCCGGGCTCACGCCAGCCGTCGTTCAGCAGCCCACCTGGTCAGCTGGTGGCGCGTGGAGAGCTGAAGCTTGCGCAGCACCGAAGACACGTGGCTTTCCACGGTCTTGACCGAGATGTACAGCTCGCGGGCGATCTCCTTGTACGTGTAGCCCTGGGCGATCAGCCTCAGCACTTCCCGTTCCCGGCTGGTGAGCTGGTCGAGCTCGGGGTCGAACGAGGGTTTGGCCTCACCCGGCTCCGGCGTCGCGGCAAAGGCGTCCAGGACGAAGCCCGCCAGCCGGTGCGAGAACACCGCGTCGCCCGCCGCGACCCTGCGGACCGCGTCGGCCAGGTCGGCGGTGGAGATCGTCTTGGTCACGTAGCCCCGGGCGCCCGCCCTGATCACCGCGATGACGTCCTCGGGAGCGTCCGAGGCGGACAACGCGAGGAAACGCACCTGCGGGTGCTCGGCCTTGATCGCCTGGACCACGGCCTGGCCGCCGCCGCCGGGCAGGTGCACGTCGAGGAGCACCACGTCGGGCAGTACCGAGGCGATCAGGTCGATCGCGGGCTGCACGTCTTCCGCCTCGCCGACGACCTCAACCTGGCGGCCGAGCTCGGCGCGGACCCCGGAACGGAACAGCCCGTGGTCGTCGACCAGGACGACCCGAGGCCGCTGCGGCCCGGTCATCTGCGCCCCGCGGGCTGCGTGGCGGTGCGGGGCATCTTCAGCGTGACCTTGGTACCCTCGCCCGCGGCCGAACTGACGGTGGCCGTGCCGCCGCGGCGGGACATCCGGCCGTGGATGGATTCGGCCAGGCCCTTGCGGTCCTCTGGCACCGCCTCAGGGTCGAAGCCCTGCCCGCGGTCCCGTACGACGATCGATACCTCGGCGGGCTCGACCTCGGCGAACAGCGAGACGACACCGGCGCCGGACCACTTGGCCGCGTTGACCGTCGCCTCGCGGGCCGCCGCGAGCAGGGCCTGCAGGTTGTCGTCGAGCTCGCAGTCACCGACGGTCACTGTCTCCACCGGTACTCCGTACCTGGTCTCGACGTCTTCCTGGATCTGCCGCACGCCGGCCGCGAACGTCAGGTCCGCATCGGTTTCGTTCGGGGCGCGCCCCTCGAACAACCACGACCGCAGTTCGCGTTCCTGCAGCCGGGCCAGCTGGACGACCTTCTGCGGATCGTCCGCGCGCCGCTGGATCAGGGCGAGCGTCTGCAGGACGGAGTCGTGGACCCGGGCCGCGATGTCGGCCCGTTCCTCGGCCCGGACCTTGGCCTGCCGCTCGAGGACGAGGTCGCCGGCGATCCGTAGCCACCATGGGCCGAGGAGCAGCACGATGCCGGCGATCACGAGCAGGACGCCGCCCAGCGGCCGCAGCAAGGCCAGGCTCTCCTTCGCCGAGAGCAGCCAGCCCACGCCGCCGAGCAGGAGCGCGCCCGCGATCGTCAGGCGAAGAGCCGACCACTTGTTAAGCCGCCCGGAGCCCGCCGACTCCAGCGGCTCGAGGAGCCGCCGCATGGTGGCGTGCTCGTCCGCCGGGACGTTGCGCCAGATCAGTACGAGGCCGGCCACGCTGATCACCTGCGGCCAGGCCCAGGTGGTGAACCAGCTATCGTTGAGCGCGCTCACCGCGATCAGGATCAGGATGTACAGCGACGCGGCGCCGATCGCGAGCCGGATGCCTCTGTTGTCGGACCTGGCCTTGCTGCCGATGCTGCTATCCGCTCCGGCCGCCGGGATCAGCAGCCACGCCACCACGTACAACGGGACCCCGAGCCCCGGGGGGATCAAGGCCAGAAGCACGAACGCCATCCGCACCGCGGTGACTTTGAAGCCCTTCCACGCCGCCACGCCGGAGGCCACGCCGCCTACCAGACGGTCGGCCGGGTCGCGGCGCAGCGGACCGCCGGTACCCCGCCGACGCAGCCCGGAGGGACCGCGGTGCCAGTGCCCGAACTGGTCGGGGTGACGGTCCCAGTCCCCGGCCGGGTCACGGTCGCGGCGCCAGCGTCCTGGATGCTCCACGTAATCCATCATCGCCCCAGTCACCCTGAGCTCGCTATCCGGATCGTCCCCGATCCGGCCCTGACCCCGCGCCGGGGGATCAGGGGCGCACCAGGGATCTTCCCGATGTGCCGGTCCGGCCTGGGGAGCCAAGCTAGAGGCCATGAACACCAACACTGTGAACCCAGAAACCACCGAGTCCGAGCACCGCACCGAACCGGAGCGCGTCGTCCTGCGCAGGCCCTACGACGACCGCATGCTGACGGGCGTCGCCGCGGGCCTGGGCCGCTACTTCGGGGTGGACACGACCATCGTCCGGATCGCCTTCGTGGTCCTGACCATCTTCGGCGGCGCGGGCATAGCGCTCTACCTGGCCGGCCTGCTGCTGATCCCCGACGAGGGCAGCGACCAGTCGATCGCTGACTCACTCATCCAGTCCCTCCAGTCCGGGTCGCGGTAGTCGACCGAGGAAAGCCAAACAGGAGAACATCATGCCAACGCAGTCCAACCAGCCCTGGGGCCGTGGTTTCGGGCCACTGTTCCGCGGCGCCTATTCCGACCAGAACATGCGCGTCTCCGACGCCGAGCGCCAAGCGGTCGCCGACCGGCTGGCCGAGCACTTCGCCGAAGGACGCCTCGACCAGGCCGAGTTCGACGAGCGCGCCGGGCGCGCCATGAGCGCCAAGACCCGGGCCGACCTGAACGGCCTGTTCGCCGACCTGCCGGATACAGGGGCTCCGGCAGTGGCAGACCACCCGGCCTGCCTGGCTCGCAGGCGCCGCCACCCGGTGCTGCTCATCGCGCTGTTCGTCGTGCTCGCCATAGCAACCGCCCACGTGCTGTGGTGGGCTACCGTGCCAGTGCTGTGGGTCGCGTTCCTGGTCGCGATCGTGCTGTTCGCCACCGGGCGCTTCGGGCGCTCGCGCACCAGCCAGGACCGCTAGCACGCATCACTCCGGCCAGCACCGGCCGGCCGGGGCAGGCCGGCTACCGCCGCGATTCCACTGGACGCGGGCCGGACCCCCGGACCGAACCGGGGTGCGCGGTGCTGGGCGGCGGGGGAATCGCCGAGCGGGGGTGCGCGGTGCTGGGCGGCGGGGGGATCGCCGGGCCGGGGTGCGTAGTAAGGGGCGGCGGGGGGATCGCCGGGCCGGGGTGCGTAGTA
>JASHVM010000545.1:0-8518 GCA_030044595.1 Streptosporangiaceae bacterium | reverse complement strand
CGGGAGGCCCGCTACTTCCTGGCCGTGGCGCAGACCCTGCATTTCGGCCGCGCCGCGGAACTGCTCGGCATGTCCCAGCCGCCGCTCAGCCAGGCCATCCTGCAGCTGGAGCGCCGCCTGGGCGCCCGGCTGCTTGACCGCAGCACGCGGAAGGTCGAACTCACCCAGACCGGCCGCGCGTTCGCGGCCGAATGCCGTACGATCATCGCGGCCTCCCAGCACGCCCAGGAGGTGGCCACGCAGGCCCAGGCCGGGCTGGCGGGAACCTTGCGGATCGGCGTGGTGACCTCAGCGCTGGGTGAGCCGCTGCTCAGCACGATCCGGATATTCCAGCGGCACCGGCCGCGAGTGCAGACACAGGTCGTGGAGGTGGACACGCCCGCAGGCCAGCAGGGCCTGCTGCAGCACGACATCGACGTCGCCGTCATCCGGCTCAGCGCCCCGGCCCGCCACCTGCACACCCAGCCATGGCGCCGTGACAGCTTCATCATCGCCCTGCCGGCCGACCACCCGGCCGCCGCCGACACCACCGGGCCCGTCGACCTCGCCCGTTTCGCCGACGAGCCGTGGGTCTGGCTGCGCCGCGACATCTCCCCCGACTACCACGATCAGCTCATGGCCGCCTGCCGCAACGCCGGCTTCACCCCCGACGCACGGCACATCGCCAACTCCATCGCCACCCAGCTGGCAATGGTCGCATGCGGGCTCGGTGTCACCCTGGTGCCGAACACCGCAGTACGCTCCGCCCTCCCGCCCACTGCCACCTACCGGCCCCTGACCAGCAGCGCCGAACTCATCGAGCTTTCCCTCGTCACCCGCGAAAACCCCGGTGAACCACTGGTACAGGAGTTCTTGCGCATCGCCCGGACCCAGCCACACCGAACGAGCATGACCGCGGCCAACAAAACTGGATGACCTGCTTGTGACTATCCGCGCGCCCAGCCCGCCCTGCAGCAACGCCGAATCGGCAGGGCGATGCCGGTCAGGAGTGGACGCACATTCTGTAACTAATTAATTAGCGCTGGTCAGCGCCATCGCAAGTAGCCGCCCAATTCGGTGCGGTCATCGGCGCCGTTAAAACGCGTCAGCCGGAGCGTGCCGGACGGTGCGGTGTTTGGCCTAGTGCCTGTGCCCCGGGTTTCCGCAGGCTGGGATGTCAGGCGGGGAGTGTCATGGTGCCGTTGCCGACGATCGTGGCATGGCCGCCGACGATGACCTCGGTGATCCGGCCGTCCTGTTTGTGCGCCGTGCCCTCCAGGGCGCTGGGGCGCCCCATGGTTATGCCCTGGTCGATCTGAATGCGGTAGGTGCCGTCCCGTTCCGGTGACCGATGGGCCAGGCTGGCGACCAGCGACGCGCACGCCGACCCGGTCGCGGGGTCCTCGTCCACGCCGACCCGCGGGGCGAAGAACCGGGCGTGTAGGGGCACGCCGTCGCGGTGGTCGCCAGCGAACAGGTACAACTCCGGCGACCAGCTGCCGGCGATCCCGGCCGCCCAGGCACCCTTGTCCAGCACGGCCCGGTCTACCAGGTCCCGGCCGGTCACGCGCACGAAGCAGAACCTCAGCCCGACCCCGGCGTACCAGCTCTCGGCGATTGCGCCCTCGGGCACCGTGAGGGCTTTGGCGACCGCGGCCGCGGGCGGCGCCTCGTCGGTGGTCTGGTAGCGCGGGGAGCGCAGGTGCAGGCTTATTTCCGGGCCGTCGACGGTGACCATGACCGGGCCGATCCCCTCTTCGAACACGAACTGCCGGGCGGCCTGTGCCCCGGTCCGGCGGGCGAGGACGGCGGCAGTGCCCAGGGTGGGGTGACCAGCGAACGGCAGCTCCTGACACGGGGTGAAGATCCGGACCCGGCAGGTGCACGAGGGGTCACTGGGCGGCAGCACGAAAGTGGTCTCCGAGAAGTTGAACTCCCGGGCTAGCCGCTGCATCGTCTCGTCGGCGATCCCGGCGGCATCGGGGAAGACCGCCAGCTGGTTTCCGCCGAACGGCCGGTCGCTGAACACGTCGACCAGGCTGAAGTCGAACCCCATGGCTCAGCCCACCACCACATCCATCTCGACCGCGGCGCCCAGCGGCAGGGCGGCCACGCCGATCGCGGTGCGGGCCGGGTAAGGCTCGGTGAAGTGCCTGCGGTACGCCTCGTTCATCGCGCCGAACTGCGACATGTCGGTCAGGTAGACGCCGACCCGGATCACGTCGTCCAGGTCCTTGCCGATCGCCGCCAGAGTCGCCGTGATGTTGCGCAGGGTCTGGTCGGCCTGCTGGGCGACGTCGCCGTCGACCAGCTCGCCGGTGGCCGGGTCCTGGGCCACCTGCCCGGACAGGAAAAGCAGCCCGCCGCCACGGACGGCCACCGAGAACGGCAGGCCCGATGGTGGCAGCTGGTCACTGGTAACGGCGTCACGTGTCATGCTCGGTGAGTTCCTTTCCCTTATGTGCTGAGGGTGTTCCAGGCCCGGTCACCTCGCCGCAGCCTCAAGCGCGGCGCTGACCGCGTCCAGGCCCAGCTCAAGTTTGTCCGCTGGCTCGTAGCCCAGGCCGAGCCGGATGATGTGGGTGCTGTCGCCGAACCAGGGACCTGCGGCGATCTGCGTCCGCTGCCCCGCCAGGTGTGCGTGGAAGCGGTCGATGTCTGCCGGCCCGAAGCTGCCCGGGTCAAGGTGCATGCAGCAGAAGGCCCCAGTCTGCGGGCGCAGCCAGTGCAGTCGGCCGGTGTGCGCCTTGATCCAGCGCTCGACGATGCCGCGGGCTTCGGCCAGGACCGCGCCGCGTGCGGCGAGCACCTGCTCCGCTCGGAAAAGCACTTTGGCGGCGAGGAACTCGTCGATGGTTCCGCAGGCGACCGAGGAGTTGAACTTCGCCAGCCGGAGTTGCTCGTACAGCCCCCGGTCGGGCACGGTCAGCCAGCCGGCGCGCAGGCCCGGCACGCCGTAGGCCTTAGATAGCGAGGCGCAGGTGAGCAGGCGCGGCGACGCTCCGGCGAAGCTGGCGGCGGGCGGCGTGTCCCCGTAGGTGGCTTCCCGGAAGGTCTCGTCGATCAGCAGCAGGGCGTCCGGGCAGGTACGCGACATCGCGGCGAGCATCTGGTCTACCTCGCCCTCGGTGATCGTCACGCCCGCCGGGTTCTGCGGCGAGGCGAACATGGCCAGCTGGGTCCGAGGCGATAGCCGGGCGGCGAACGCGCCGAGGTCGATGCGGTAGCCGTCGTCGAACCGGGATTGCACGGTCACCACGGGGGCGCCAAGGCCGCGCAGCGCGTCGAACGCCGGCGGGAAGCAGGGCCGCCCGACCAGGATCTCGCCGTCGCCGCACAGCAGGCCGATGAGGAACAGCGCCCCGGCCGCGCCGGCCGTGATCAGCACCTGGTCATCGGGGATGCCGAGCCGGGCGGCCAGCAGGGCACGCAGCGCCGGGTCGCCGGCGGAGGTGCCATAGCCGAGGTCCACCTCAGCCAGGCTGGCCAGGCCGCCGGGGCCGAGCAGGTCGGCAACCGTCAGATCGCAGGCCATGCTCTCACCAAGGTAGTACCGCGGTTTCCCGTCGATCAGGGCGGTGATCGGGCTGGCCGGGAACTGTCGCATTGACCTGATCCTTGTCTGGCTGGCGGGTGGTTACCCAGCCATGTTTGCCGGGTGGGGGTGACGATGCCAGGGCCAATGCCGCAGAATTGGTTTGCAGATGAAGCCAATCGAGCTGGGTGAGCGCCTGGGCCGCTGGCCAGCGGGCCGGGGGCCGCTGCACGTGCTGCTGGCGGCGCGCCTGCGCCGGCTGATCGACGAGGGCGAACTGCCGCCCGGCGAGCCGCTGCCGCCCGACCGTGTCCTCGCAGCGGCGCTGGCGGTCGGCCGCAGCACCGTGGTCGCCGCCTACGACCTGCTGCGCCAGGACGAGCGGATCATCCGGCGGCAGGGCAGCGGCACCCGGGTCGCCGGATCCGAGCCCGGCGGCGTGCGGCGGACGACCAGCGCGCCGATCTTCCTGCACCTGCTGGAGCCGGGCGACGGGGTGATCCCGCTCGCCTGCGCCGCACCCGACACCCCGCCGCCGGAACTGGCCCAGGCGTACGCCCGCATCGTGCCAACCCTGGTCGACCCCGGCGACATCGGCTATTACCCGGCCGGCCACCCGGCGCTGCGCCGCGCGATCGCCGACCGCTACACCGGGCGCGGAATCCGCACCGGCCCGGAGCACATCCTGGTCACCGCCGGCGCCCAGCAGGCTCTGTCGCTGCTCGCCCGCGCGCTGCTGGCACCGGGCGACCGGGTACTGGTGGAGGGACCCACCTACCCCGGCGCGCTGGAGGCGCTCCGGGAGCACGCAGCCGTGCCGCGTTCGCTGCCGGTCGGGCTCGGCGACCTGGCGGCAGCGCGCGAGCAGCACGCCGTCCTCGCCTACGTGATCTCGACCTTTCACAACCCGACCGGGTCGGTGCTGCCCCCGCTCGCCCGGCGGGCGCTGGTGCAGGCCGCGGCGGCGGCCGGTGTCCCGCTGATCGACGATGAGGTGCTCAGCGACCTGGCGTTTCCCGGGGTGCAGGTGCCGCCGCCGCTGGCCGCCTACGCCGACGGCGTGATCTCGGTCGGCTCGCTCAGCAAGAGCATCTGGGGCGGCCTGCGGATCGGGTGGGTGCGAGCCCCCGAGCCGCTGACCGCCCGGCTCGCCCGGCTGCTGGCCGTGCATGATCTCGGCGGGAACGTTCCGGCCCAGCTCGCCGCCGCCGAACTGGTGCCCCGCCTGGAGGAGTTGTCCGCGCGCCAGGCCCCGGCCCGGCAGGCCCGCCACGACCACCTGCGCGCCGAACTGGCCCGCCACCTACCGAGCTGGGACGCGCCCCCGGTGCCCGGCGGGCAGACCCTGTGGGTGCGCCTGCCCTACGGGGACGGCACCTCGTTCGCGCAGACCGCACTGCGCCACCGCGTCGCGATCCTGCCGGGCAGCAGCCTCGACGCCTCCGGGCAAAGCCAGGACTACCTGCGCCTGCACTTCGTCACCCGGGCAGATGACCTGACCGAGGCCGTCAAGCGGCTCGCCGACGCATGGCGCGCCTACCGCCCGCCGCCGTCCCCCGCCATCTCACCCCCCGCCATGTCCGTCTGACGGCGCAGCCACGACCGCCACGACACAGCGTCAGCTGTAATGCGGGCCCAAGTTCGCCAGACAGAACAAAGCCGCCTGCCAGCAGAAAGCAGCGATCACAGCTTCGATCCGACAATCGGGCCGGGCGCGCCGGAGCCGTATTCGGTACCGCACTTCTCATGTCGATCCCCCGGAGGGCACCGAACTGGGCGATCAGCGCCAGATCGCCCAGCAAACCAGCGCCTCGGCCAGCGTCTGCCCGGCAACCGCGGGGTCGCGGGCGAGCTGGTTGCGGGCCAGCCGCAGTTTGGCCATCAATACCACGATCTGCTGCTGGGCCCCGTCGTGCAGGTCGCCTTCCAGGTCGCGGCGGGCCTGGTCGCTCGCCTTGATGGTCCCAGCGCGGGCAGCCGAAATGAGAGCGGCGAACCAGGCACCTGGACCGAGGCCCGCCAGGCGCCAGCCCTAAGGCAAGTCGACAGGTAGCCGGTGAGCGCGCGTCTTGGCGCTAGCGTCCGGGGCAGGCCGAACGACAATTATTCGCGCCGGCTGGTGGGCCGTACGCTCGGTGGGGGGTTCCCGAGCCGTGGAGAGAACCGGTGCGTTTGGGCTGCCGAAGGCGGCTTGCGGTCCTGCCCGACGCCGGTCAGAAACCCGTCCTCGCCTTCGCGGGTGCACCACAGGTGCGCTATGACAAGGTCGGCATTGTCAGCAGTCACGCTTACTTCGAACCTGTACTCAACCAGAAGCGAAGTCGGCGGCGACGGCGGCACGTAGTCGGCGTCGAGAAATGTCAGCGTCATCAAGGCGTCCGCGACTGTGAACCCCGCGAAGGTGGCCAGGTCGCTCGAACCGCCTGGGATCGGCACGGCCGCACGGCGGGCTGGGTCGACACTGGAGGGCCGACTAGTCCAGGCCAGTGGCTGAGGGTCGATGACGCATTCGACCCACTCCTGATCGTAACCAGCGCCTGGAGCTGGCCGCACCCAGTAGCGCCGGAGCTGAGCGCGTACCGCCTCGGCGGTGGTTCGGCCTGAATTAGTCACCGTAAACCGCAGCCAGTAGAAACCGATAGCGTCCGACGATTCTTTGAGGACTGGACGGAGATCCGGCTCCCCATAGGACAGCTCGATGTTGAGGAGAGGTCGGCGCGCGCGACGGATCATCGTGGTGACCGCTGGCGTGGCCAATGCCACCACGACGGCTCCAAAGGTTCCTATCGCCGTCAGCCAATCCGCAGCGCCGGTCGTCACGTAGGGAACATATAGCAACGCGGGTAACGGCGAACAGCGCCCAGCCCAGCCGAGGACGGGAATCTGGCAACCATCTCGGCCCCGTCGAAGGTCGCCGCTGGGCGGGCAGCTCGCACCACCAGCGCCGAGCTGAGCGTTGAGCGGGCTGAGCGCCTGCATGTGATCCGCCAGCGGCGACACATGTCCGCCACCGGTTATCCGCGCGGCCGCCGACTGAGCGGCCGCCGGTTCGGCAATAGCCGACGGCGGGCGGATCTCGAGCTGGTCCGTGCCAAGCACGGGCGGGCAGCGGCTACTGCCACGGCGGGTGGCAGGCTCTCGATCCGCGATGCTGGCTCGCGGGCGCAGCATAGCCAAGCCGGGAGCAAAAGGAGGCGATTGGTATGGACGCGGGAAATCTGCTGACGAAAGTGTCGGACAATTTGTCGGTGCGCCGCGTTCGGCACTGCGTACGAGCAAGGCGACATGCTCATCATTCCGGTCGCGGTGGTGGCTGGCGGAGGCGGTGCGGCCGCCCAGAGTCGGCTGTTCTGGTGCGTCGGCCTTGGTCAGCCGGTTGGTTTACCCCCGTTACCGTCGGCCGCCTGTTGGTGGAGCGGACCAGGAGCAGCTGTTTTCCAGTGACGGCGGCCTCGCCGTCGCTGTGCCGTCTGCCTGCGGCTGGATCGTCTGAGCCCTGTCCCGCTGACACCGAGGTTTCGTCATGGTTGCGGTGGTGGCCTCGCTGGAATGAAGGGTGCCCCTCGTCGTCGGCACGCGGTGCCTGACCTCGATGTTGGTCATGTGGCTGCGGTGAGCAGGACTTCGACGAGGGTTGCCCGAAGCCAGCGCCGGTAGCGCGCTGCGTCCCAGCCCTGCTGGTTTCGGAGCAGGTGGAAGACCTCCGGGCTCGCGATCGCCCAGGCGGTCTCGGCCGATTCCCGGACCGGGCGGCGAAGATGACGCCGCGGGATCATCGCGACCACTGTGGTGAAGGTCTCGATCCGCCGGCGGTGACTGGCCGCCAGGCTTGCCGCGACGGTGTCGTCGACCGCGGCCGCTTGACGGTAGGCGGCCTGCACGGGCGCCGAACGCTCCTGGATGGACGCGATCAGGTCGGCGAACCTGTGCACCTGGCGGCGGGCCTCGGTCTCGTCGTCGATCGCGGCGAACTCGGCGCGATCGACGATCATGATGTCCTCGTCGTCGCCTGCGACCGCCAGGTCGACCACCGCGTGCAGCAGCTCGGCCTTGCTCTGCCCGGCCTTGTAGACCGACTGGACCGCGACCCCGGCCTCGCGGGCGATGCCGGCAATCGTCGTCGCGGTATATCCCCGCGCCACGAACAGACGGGCCGCCGCGTCCAGCACCCGGCGGCGGGTCGCGCGCCGCTCCTCCTCCGCACGCTCGCGTCGTCGTCGTGCGTCATAGCCGCGCTTCTCTGTCGCCATAACGCTTGACAGTAGACCATCTTTCTGCGCAGAATCAAACTCCACGCAGAATTTGGAGGATGGTCATGAAACCCGACGGTGACGTGATGCGATCCGATCCCGCCAGCGCTCCGCCGCTGCGACGCCAGTTCCAGGATGAAGGCTTCGAGTTCGGCCGGCTGCTGCTTCTCGGTTCGGCGTACCGAGGCCTGACCGATGCGGGCGAGATCCTCAGGGCACTGGATGATGTTGCTGACGGCGATCACGAGAGCTGGATCGCCGCCTTCTCATCGCTGGCCGGACGACTTCGCGCCCAGGCCGACGCAAGCCTGGGCAACGGGCACCTCACGAGCGCGCGGTCGGCGTACCTCCGTGCCAGCAGCTACTTTGCCACCGCCTCTGCGGCCTCACCCGGCTCGGAGGACCCGAGTCGCTTCACCACGCTGTGGGAGAAGCACCGCGATGCATGGGACGCCGCCGTCGACCTGTTCGATCCGCCGGTCGAGCGGATCGAGATCCCCTACGACGGGACGGTGCTGCACGGGTACTTCTTCCACCCCCGAAGCGGCAGCGCGACAGATGCAGGCCCCCGTCCGACCATCATCTTGAACAACGGCAGCGATGGCCCGGTCACCGACATGGTGAAGTACGGGGCGGCCGCCGCCGTCGAACGAGGCTGGAACGCTCTCACGTTCGACGGCCCCGGCCAAAACGCCGCGCTGCACCGCCAGAAGCTGTACTTCCGGCCCGATTGGGAGGCCGTGATCACGCCGGT
>JASHVM010000544.1:0-13314 GCA_030044595.1 Streptosporangiaceae bacterium | reverse complement strand
CTCCCGCCGTTCCCGGGCTCGCTGGGGTTGCCGGGACCCCTGATCCGTGGCCGCTGGTCGGCCGCGCGGCCGAGCTCGCGGTCCTGAGCGCGGCGTGGCGGGCGGCCGGCCCCCAGGGGCGGGTAGTGGCGATCACGGGCCAGGCGGGGAGCGGCAAGACGCGGTTGATCACCGAGTTCCGAGCGGAGGCGGCCGGGGGGCCGCAGGGCCTTCGAGGCGCCGCCATGCTGGCGGCGCGGTGCCACGACGGCGAGACCGCGCTGCCGTTCGTGCTGGCCGCCGACCTGCTGCGTACCGCGCTCGTGGTCCGCCCCGATCTTCCGCACGTGCTTCCGGCCCAGACGGCCGCGATGGCGGGTCGCCTGGTGCCCGCCCTGGCTACGGCCCACCCGGACTCGGTCGCTCCGGCACTCGACAGCCCGGTGGCGGTGACCAGGTTGTACGCGGCCATCGCCGATACGCTGCTGGCCGCGACCGCCGCAGACTCCGCCGAAAAGGTCCTGCCCGGCGTGGTCATCGTGGAGGACGTGCACTGGGCCGACAGCTCATCCCTCGGCTTGCTCGCCTACCTGGTGCGGCGGCTCGGCGACTGGCCGCTGCTGCTGGTGCTGAGCTGGGAGGCCGAACAGGGCGGGCGACTGCGGGTCCTGCGCACCGCCATCAGCGAGGCCGAGGACTCCGCCCTCGGCGAGACGATCAGGCCGGGTCCGCTCGGGTCGGAGGCGATCGCCGCGCTCCTTGACCGGGACGGGATGCCCCGGATCGACCTGGCCCGGCTGATGGCCGAGACGCACGGGCTGCCGATGCTGGTCCGCGAGTACATCGAGGCCCTGCGGTCGGCCGGGGACAGCCCGCAGCAGCAGGCCGACTGGTGGCCGCCGGCCAGCGTCCGGGACCTGCTGCGGACCCGGCTGCAGGCCGCTAGCGAACCGACCATGCAGGTGCTGACCGCGGCTGCCGTGCTCGGCCGGAGCAACGACGCGGACTTGCTGCGCGCGGTCAGCGGGCGGGGCGAGGACGAGATCGTCGAGGCGATCGACGAGGCGCTTACGCGGTCATTGCTGACCGAGATCCCCCCGCTGACCGCGAACGCAGCGCCTTCGTACGGCTTCCCGTACGAGGCGTTGCGCAGGACCGCCTACGAGTCGGCCACCCTGGCCAGGCGGCGGCTGCTGCACGGCCGGGCGGCGGACGTCCTGGCCCGGCGGTACGAGCGGGATCCCGGCACCACCCGGGCCGCGACCGTGGCCGATCACCTGCAGGCGGCCGGCCGCGACGCCGAGGCCGCGCGGTGGTGGTGGCGGGCGGCGGAGAGGGCCCGTGAACTGTACGCGCACGCCGAGGCTCGGGACCGGATGGTCCGGGCCCTCGGGCTCGGCTATCCGCAGCTGCCCGGGCGGATCGCGCTCGGCGAAGAACTCGTCGTGCTCGGCCGATACCGGGAAGCGCTCGCCGAGTTCGAGTCGGCCGCGGCCCTGGCGGGCACCGACGAAGGGGACCAAGACGGCGACCGCGCCGTGCAGGCCAGCATCGAGCACAAGCTCGCCGACGTGCACCACCGGCTGGGCGACTGGGATCTGGCCGAGTCGCACCTCGCGGTGGTCACCGAGCTGGTCTCGGCCGCTCAGCCGGGCCGGCTGGCCCGGGTCGAGGCCGACCGGGCCGTGGTCGCCTACCGACGGGGCGATAGCGAGCAGGCCGCCGCGTTCGGCCGGGCGGCGCTCTCGTGCGCCCGGGCGGCCGCCGACCGCGGCGCTACGGCCCAGGCTCTTAACGTGCTCGGCATGCTCGCGGCGCGAGCCGGGGATGCCGCGGCGGCCGAGAGCTACCTGCGGGACGCCCTGGCCGAGGCACGGCAACTGCCCGAGCTCGGCGCGGCCGTGGCCGCGCTGAACAACCTGGCCCGGCTGATGGCCGAGACGGGCCGCATCAAGGAGGCACTGGCGGTTGGCGCCGAAGCGCTCGAGCTCGGCAGCGAACTCGGTGACCAGCATCGCGTCGCCGCCCTGCACACGAACATGGCCGACCTGCTGCACGCGGACGGCCAGGGCGAGGCCGCGATGGCGCACCTCAAGGAGGCGGCCAAGCGGTTCGCCGCGGTCGACGTGGGCGACGCGCCGCGACCCGAGATCTGGACGCTCGTCGAGTGGTAGCGGACAGGCTGGCCGGGCGGTCCGGACGCGGGCGACGCGCACGGCTCGACCAAGCCAGCCAGGACCGGCCCGCCGACGAGCCGCGATGTCCGGCGTCGCCGGTCCTGGCTGCGCTCTCCTCGATGCCACGCTAGGCCGCGAACGTTCCGGAAACGTTACCGCCCGACCCCTGTGCGCGAATTCCCGGCCGGACACGGCCGATCCCGACCGCACCGCGTCGCACCGGCCGACCGCGATCGATTCCGGCGCGGCGACGATCGGCGCACGACGCAGGGTTGCGGAGTGAGCGACAATGACCGGGTGACCGGTTGGGATGGCGTCCTACGCGGAGGCCGCGTCGTCGATCCCGAATCCGGGCTGGACGCCATCCGGGACGTTGCGATCGCGCAGGGCCGGATCGCTGCCGTCGAAGAACGGCTGCCTCCCGCACGGGCCGGGTTCGACGTGACCGGCCTGGTGGTTACGGCCGGGTTCATTGACCTGCACAGTCACGCCAACGACATCGCTGGCCAGCGGCTTCAGGCACTCGACGGGGTGACGACGGCGCTCGAGCTCGAGGCGGGCATTACCCCGGTGGCCGCCGCGTACCGGAAAGCTGCCGCCGAAGGCAGGCCGGTCAACTACGGCTTCGCCGCGTCGTGGGCGCTGGCCCGGATGCAGGCCGTGGCCGGGGTAAGGCCGCGCGGAACGCTCGCCACGTTGCTGGCCAGCATCGGGGACCCGGCCTGGCAGCGCCCGGCACGGCCCGCTGAGACCGCGGCCATGCTGTCAGAGCTGTCGGACGACCTGGCCGACGGCGCCCTGGGCATCGGGATCTTGCTGGGTTACGCGCCGGGCGTCAGCCCGGCGGAGTACCTGCGGGTGGCCGGGGTGGCCGCCGACGCCGGCGTGCCGACGTTCACGCACGCGCGCGACCTGATCGAAATGGCGCCGGGCGTCGTCATCGACGGGGCAGACGAGATCGTCCGCGCCGCCGGCCAGACCGGGGCGCAGATGCACTACTGCCACGTCAACAGCACGTCGCAGCGCCACGTTGAACGCGTCCTGGAGCTGGTCAGCCGGGCGCAGGCGGCGGGCGCGCGGGTGAGCACCGAGGCATATCCCTACGGGTACGGCATGACGGGCATTGGCGCGGCCTTCCTCGCGCCAGAACGGCTGGCCGAGCGAGGGCTCGTACCGGCCTCGCTGACCTACGCCCCAACGGGCGAGCGCATCGCAACGGCCGAGCGGCTGCGCGAGCTGAGACGGACCGATCCGGGCGGACTGGCGACGATCGACCTGCTCGACGAGAACGATGCGAACGACCGAGCACTCCTGATGCGGTCTCTCACCTATCCCGGCGCTATCGTGGCCAGCGACGCCATGCCGCTGACCTGGACTGAACCGCCGCCAGAGCCGATCGGGTGGCCGCTGCCCGCGACGGCGATCACGCATCCCCGCACGGCAGGAACCTTTGCCCGGGCCATCCGGATGCTGACCCGCGGAGGGCCGCTCAGCCTCAGCGAAGCGCTGCGCAAGTGCAGCCTGGGACCCGCCCGGCTGCTGCAGGATCGCGTGCCAGCGATGCGGCGGAAGGGTCGGCTCCGGTCGGGGATGGATGCCGACGTGGTGGTGTTCGACGCGGCGGCGATTACCGACCGGGCCAGCACCGCCGACAGTACCCGGCCTTCGGCTGGCATCCGGCACGTGCTCGTGAACGGGACGTTCGTGGTACGAAACGGCGACCTGGTGCAGGCGGCCCTCCCGGGCCGGCCGATCCGGGCCGAACCGCGCTGAGCACCGGCGCCGGCCAGCGAAGTTATGTTCCGAACACGTGTAAGTCTAGATCACGGACACTTCCCATCGGATCGTATATATGTTCTAATACTGCCATGGGCGTGATCGGCGCGGCTGGGCCACCCTGGGCGAAGCGCCGCCCGGTGGGCGGAACCCAAGCCGGCCGCCAGTCCTGAGCACCGGGTCCATGGCAAACATCCGAGGTGAGGACGACGAGCACTGATTTCGAACAGTTTAGCGATGATGATGCGCTCTGGCTGTCAGATCTAGAAACTAGGACCATGGACTTGGAAAACGAGCTGGCGATCTGGCGCGAAGCGCGCGATCGCGCGCTCGCCGAGGACCTCCCGGGCGCAGAGGCCGCGCCCAGCACCCCGCCTGCGGCGTTTCGCCGCGCCCCCGGTTACGCCGAGCCCCCGTACCGACGGCGGAGCCATTCGGCGACGGGCACCGCGCCGCAGCGGGCGAACAGGGCGAGCCGGGCGCGCGCGGCGACCCGGCAGCGTCCCGCCGACGAGCGCACCAGGACGCTCATCGACAACGGCAGGCGCAGCGTGCGTCGCGCAAGCCTGCGGCCGCGGCGCAAGGTGGCCATCGCCGCGGCGATCGCCGCGGCCGTCATCATCTTTCTCGCGACGGTGATATTCAGGCACGGCGCGTCCTGGCCAGCCAGCGTGGCCACCGTGCAGAGCGAAATCACCACCGCCTGCCAGAATCCGAACGTCGAGTCGGAGCCGGACCAGGTCAACTTCGCCTGCGCGAAAGACACCAGCCAGGTCCTATGGGTCTTCTCGTTGATGACCAGCGGCGACGACCCGAACTTTACCGACACGAAGAGCGGAAGGCAGGGGCTTGAGCCCATTTCGGCGACGCAAGGCGGAGAGGTCGCCTGGTCGCTCAATCTGCACCAGCCGTATAACCCGTTGAACGCAATCGACAGCCTCGAGGTGGCGGCGCGCGCTATCAACAACATCATCGGCGGAGCGACGCTCACCGGCAGCAACGGCGCGCCGAGCGTGCAGAGCGGGCTGGAAAGCAGTCCGGCCAACTGCGCCCGCTACACGGGTTCGGCGGCCGTGATCACGCGCGCCGGGTTCCCCGACATCTGCGCCCAGCCTGTCAGCAGCCCGGCAGGCGAGGCAGCGCTGGTGGCTGACGTCTACCAGCAGTGGCTCGTCGGCTCCTCGTCCCTAGCCGCTCAAGATGCGAGCGTGCTGTTCGAAAACGCGAACGACCCGGGTAATCCGGAGGTGCAGGCGATCCTCAAGACCTTGCCGGGCGCGACGCAGTGAATTCGGTCTAGCCCGGCGGCCATCTAACCCGACCGGGGCCTGGCCGTTCAGAACGGGAAGAAGGTGATTCCGTGCATTCGATCAAGAAACCGACGTGGCAGCAGGCGACCGCGCTGGTGAGCCTCAGCACGTGCGGCGCGATGACCGGAATCTCCTTCGCGCACGGCACGCTGGCCGACATGACGTCGCCGACGAGCATCCCCGTGCACATGCTGGCGTTGAACAAGTCAACCAAGGCAGCCCCGGCCGGCGACAGCGCGCTGCGAACCGCCATCGTCAACGCCGCGAATTACTATCTTCGCCTGGCGCAGCGGCAGACGCCGGCGCAGATGGAAGCGCTGATCTGGCAGCAGGCCAGCGTCGGAGGGGCTGATCACGGCGCGTCGTGTGCGGCGTTTGCCAGCCTCGCGCTACAGGCCGGGGCGCAGGCGACGGGCCAGCAGAGCTGGGTGACCGGCGGCACGTCCTATCCCTGGCCGGTGCACGCGTGGGTCGACGCGCGCGTCGACCCGAATCCGGCCTCGCCGGGCATCGTGTCCATCCTCCAGGATGCGGAGGCGCACCACCGGTGGCACGCGCTGGGCGACGGGTACACGCCGCAACCCGGGGACTGGGTGCTGTTCCCGGGCCACGTCGAGGTGGTCACCAAGTACGCGGGCGGAGTCTTGTACACGATCGGCGGTGACTCCTTGCCAAACTTCTCGGTCAACGCGCATCAGTACGACGGTCCGCTTGCCGCGCAGGGCGTCACGGGGTTCGTCAACAACGGCGAGCTGCTCAGCAAGGTCAGCCCGGCCCCTGGCAGCACGCGCACCGCGCGTACGCCCGCCGGTGGCCAGGCCTCCGACGTGGTCCGGGGCCAGGGCCAGGCGGCCATTCCGGGACTGGCCGCGGCCGCGGCTGGCGGCGGAACGGCGACGCAACTGTCCGGGCTGGCGCCGCGATCTGCGGGTCCGCCGGCGGCGCAAGGCACGGTAGCAGTGGCCGCCACCATCCCGGGGGTCCAGGCGATCACCGGGAACCTGACCCAGTACTCGTCAGCGCCGGCGGTGCATCGGTACAGCAGGAGTCAGCCCGTGCCCAGTGCCGGGCCGGTCGCGGACACGACGAGTCAGCAGGCCTTCATCAGCGAGGTCGCACCCGGAGCAGTGGCGGCGCAGCGAGAATACGGCGTCCCGGCCGCGGTCACGATCGCGCAGGCCATCGACGAGTCCGGATGGGGGCAGAGCCAGCTCGCCGCGCAGGACAACAACCTGTTCGGGATCAAAGGCAGCGGCCCGGCGGGAAGCGTGATGCTGCCCACACAGGAGTTCGAGAACGGTCAGTACGTGACGGTCACGGCTCCGTTCCGGGTTTACGACAACGTAGCGCAGAGCATCGCGGATCACGCGCTGCTACTGGCCACCGGGTCGAGCTACCAGCAGGCCATGGCGGACCGCCAGTCCCCCGACGCGTTCGCGAACGACCTGACAGGGGTCTACGCGACCGATCCCACCTACGGATCCACGCTTATCAGCATCATGCAGATGTACAACCTGTACCGCTTCGACGCCGGCACGTCGGCCTCGTCGGCGCGACCTGCCCCGTCGGCTTCGGCCGGGCGTAATGCCACCGGGCACAGCACGGCAGGCCAGACGGCGGCCGGGCACGGTAATGCAGGGCCGAACTCCACCGCAAGCGCCGCCGCGCCGAGCGCGGCGGGAAGCGCCAGCATTCCTGGTCTGCTCGATGGCTTCACCGCGGCCAAGGCCGGCGTGGCACCGCAGTCCAGCGCGCACCCTTCGCACACCGTGCCGTCCACGCGCGAGCGCGCGTTGCGTGCCGGGCCGGCGAGCGCTCGGATCAGCACCCGGCGGTACGTGTCGCGGCTCCCGGCGGCCGTGACCGAGGACTTCATCGCGACGGCCAAGACGCCGCTGCTGCGCTCCGAACCGTTGTACCAGGACGTCGCCCGGGCGAGCGGCATCCGCTGGGAGCTGCTGGCGGCGTGCGACTGGATGCAGTGCAAGGCGCAGAGCCGGCTGTCACCGGTACTTGGCGAGAAGCTCGGCACGACCAATCCAGACGGGACGGTGTACCCGACCAAGTCGCAGGCGCTGGCGCAGTGCGCTCGAGATCTGGTCGACCTCGCCCGCGCCGTGTACGGGCTGGAGCTGGCCGGGCGGATTTACCTGTCAGTCCGCGAGCTGGCCAATGTATTCGCCGCCTTCCGCTGGGGCGGTCTGCTCAAGGCGCACTACATATCCGCGATGGAGTTCCCGTACTCCGTGGCCGGCCTGACCGCCGAGCACATGAAGATGCGGTGGCCGGATATTCGTGATCCGCACGCGCCGGACAAGCCGGGGTCACGATTTCGCATGTCGTTCGGGGCGGTGCCGGTCGTCCTGGCCCTCGATTACCCGGCCGTGGCCTGAGTTCGACATGGCCGGGCGCGACGAAGGTGGGGTCCGATGGCTCGCTTCTTGATCTTTCTGCTGGGAATTCTTACCACCAGGGCTGGCCAGCCGGACGTGGCCTCCTACGCGGCGGCGGACGCGCCGGGCCGGCAGGGGACGGATGGCGCCGACGGCGAGGAGGCCTGGGTGTTCCCGCCGGAATCGTCGTGGCCCGGCCCGGCTCGCGCGGCGGGCGGCGATGCTGGGGGCTGGCCTGCCCGGCGTCGCGGCGACGCAGGTCCGCGGCGGCGAATCCCGCGTTGGGCTAAGTGGGCGGCCGTCTTGGCGCTGCTCGCGCTGATATTCCGTAAGGCGGTCGCGTTCGTGACGCTGCTGACGCTTTCTGCGGCATTGCATCTGGTCGGACTCAACGTCCACCTGCCGAATATCAAGTTCGCCTGGCCCTGGCAGTCGATCGCCGCGGGCACCACGACTGACACGGAGGTGGGGCCTTGGGTGTTGCAGAAGATCGAGGGGATCGCCAGGCCAGCCCTGGGCACAGAGAACTTCAACTTCGTCTTTACCCACAAGGTGTCGAAGAGCATCGGCCTTTGGCCGTGCTGGTACTCAAGCACGTTCTACGCGGTGGGGCGAGCATCGGCGACCGTCGATCTCAACCCGGGGCCGGGCTGGTGGGCGCCGGCGTCTGGTCATTACCAGCTGCAGGTACTGAGCAGGCCGCAGCCGGGCGACCCAGGCCGCCTCGCGGTCACGGTCGTACTGCCGCAGCCGCAGCTACCGCAATCGGTGCACGACATTACGGTCGACAACACCCTGTCGCGGCCTATCGACACCCAGCACAGCTGGACCTATCCGGGATTCGGCTGCGGCGCGGTGATCAAGCCGCAGTTCTCCGTCTCAGTTCTTTACGGCGAGGCACAGAGCCTCGCCTTCTACCAGGCCACGCATAATCCGCAGGTTACCCGGCCGCTCATCGCGGCCGCTGAGGCCGAAGCCGGTCAGATCATCCGCGACGACTTCATCCAGCCGACGGTGAGCGCGCTCGGCTATACGCTCGCGGGATTCACGCTCCGTTGGTCCGGCGCGCCCTAGCCCGCTTAGCGGCCGGGACTGCGGAGCTTGCGTCACTGTCGCTATCCGGTAGCGCTGGCGCGGCAGGTATGGGCAAGGCGCCGTCAGGCGGCGCTGCGGGCCGGGCGGTCGCCGCGATCTCCAGGGCTTTGTCGACGTAGACCCGGTAGCCAAGCTCGGGCCGGTACCCGTGGACCTCGGGCGTGTCCAGGCTTTGCATGAACGCGAGGATCTGTTGGCTGAACACCTGGCCGGGCACGAGGACGGGGAAGCCCGGCGGGTAGGGGGTGACGTAGGTGGTCGACACCACCGGCTCACCGTTCTCGATTCGCTGCTCGACCTCGTCGGGCTTGAGGTAGTCGCAGTAGCTGTCGTTGTAGGCCAGGTAGAACGCCCGGCGGACATCTCCTTCGGGACTGGACTGGTCGTCAGAGTCCTTGAAGCTGGGGTGAAAGCCGCTGAAGTCGGGCAGCGGCGCCGAGGGCGCGGTGAGCCGGAGCACGGCGCGTTCGTGCGCGTCTCGCTCGGCCGGACTCATGTCGGTCACCCGGGCGTCAAGCTCGCGGACCAGGCTCACCAGCACCTCGATCAGGTAGGCTACCGAGCTGCGGGTGGTGCCGATGGTGGTCATGAACAGCACGGTGTTCCTGGTCGTCTTGTTGATTTGAACGCCGTAGCGGTCCATCAGGTGGCTGCGCTTGAACGTGTCACCCTCGATGCCGGTGCCGCCGATGTAGACGGTGATCCGGGACGGATCCAGGACGAATTCGTCCATTTCCCAGGCCTGCATCATCTTGGGCAGGCCGGCCCGCAGGGGCTGGTCGATACCGGCCGGGCGGTACGCGGCGGGGATCAGGTCCGCGGTGGTCAGGCAGCGAATGTACTTACTCAACAGCGGGTGGTGGTCCACGGCGTCGCGCAGCCGCATCGCGTTCTCGATCTGCTTTTGCACCAGCTCGAAACCCTCCAGCGCGGCCTGGCGGCGGCCCAGGTCCAAGGAGGCGAGGATCTGGTAGTTCGGCGACGTGGAGGTGTGCGTCATGTACGCCTCGTGGAAGGTCTCCTCGACCTTCTGGCTGAAGTCATGGTCGAAGACGTGGATCATCGACCCCTGCCGCAGCGAGGTCAACGTCTTGTGCGTGGACTGGGTAGCGTAGACGCGGACTCGGGCCCGGGCGGGATCGGGGAAGAGCCGGCGTTCCAGCAGCAGCTCGTCGGGTGCGGAATCGATCGGGCCGACCTCGGCGGCGAACGTTTCGTAGCTCGCGCGGTACTCGGGCGAGCGCAGTCCTTCCGCTAGCGTCCGGGCGGCGCGCATGGCGGTACGCGGACGGAGGACCGGGTGGAACCTGGCGAAGGCGAACCAGGCCTCGTCCCACAGGAACACCAGGTCGGGCTTGATGGCCAGACACTCCTGCATCACCCGGTGGACGTCATAGACGAGCCCGTCGAACGTGCAGTTGGTCAGCAGCAGCATCTTGACCCGGTCGAGCTTGCCCGCCCGCCGCAGGGCCAGCAGCTGGCTCTTGATCTCCCGCAACGGCACGGCACCGTACATCGAGTACGGGTTGAGGCGGTACGCGTCTAGGTAGATCACCATGGCGCCCGCGAGCATCAGTCCGTAGTGATGGGACTGATGGCAGTTCCGGTCGACCAGGACGATGTCGCCCGGCTGGACCAGAGCTTGCACGACGATCTTGTTGGCCGTGGACGTGCCGTTGGTGACGAAATAGGTCTGCCGCGACCCGAACGTCTCGGCCGCCAGCTCCTGGGCCTCGCGCAGCGGCCCGGTCGGCTCAAGCAGCGAGTCGAGTCCGCCGCAAGTGGCTGACGTCTCGGCCAGGAAGATGTCCAGGCCGTAGAAGTCCACCATGTCCCGGATCCAGTGCGAATTGACGATCGACTTGCCGTGCGAGACGGGCAGCGCGTGGAACACCCCCGTCGGCCGGTGGCTGTAGGCGCGCAGGGCGTCGAAGAACGGCGTGTGGTACCGGGCCGCGATGCCGTCCAGGATGGACAAGTGCAGTTCCAGCGAGCCTTCATGGGTATGGAAGATGCGCCGGAAATGGTGGCTGAGACGGCCGGCCAGATCCTCGACGGAGATCTCCGTCATCAAGTAGAGGTCGAGTTCCGGCCTGATCTTGGCTAGCGACCTGGCCAGGACCTGGGCACGCTCTTCCGGCGAGTGATCCATGAGGTCCTCGGATCCGGGCATGTTCACGAGCGGCCCGAGCAAGGACAAGTCGTATCGGGACCGACGCGCGAATCGGCGGCGGATCACGCACGCCTGCAGCTTGAAGTTCAGTCGCGCGGCCAGCATCGCGTCGTCGAAACTCGGCACTACGACGATCTCGTAGACGAACTTGTCGTCTGGACGGCGCCAACGCCGCAGCTCCTCGCGCAGCGAGCGCTCCTGTTCCTCGCTCATGTCCTCGATGACCAGGACCTCGAAGTAGCGCCGGTCAGTCCGAGCCTGCTCGGACAGGGGCAGCAGGGGATCGTATGCGCCATCCTCGGCAGCTTGGTCGAAGGCCTGGCCGCCGCGGTAGGACTCGGTGGCCAGCGCGCGGTTAAGCCCGGCCGCGAGCGCCGCACACCGGTCGTACTTGCCGGCCGTGAACAGGCGCCGCAGCTTCAAGAAGGCCGGCGTGCCCGGGAACGCCCAGAACCGTTCGATCGGCCCGATCACGCCCAGCCAGCCGGTAACCGCCTCGGTCAGCCGCTCGGTGGGGTGCTGCTGGGCAGCGGCCAGGGCCAGCTGAGCGGTTGACTCCTCCAGACTGGACCAGGCGTCGGTCCTGACCTGCCACAGACTGTTGTACCCGCCGACTGGCACCGCGACCACCTCCGGGATCTGCTCTGACGGTCCTGCTCGCCATCGCCTCAACGCAACCTTCCCCCGGGACAACCGTCCGGACAAGGAAACACCGGGTGAATACCGGCCGCGCACTTCGGGTACTTCAGCGACCCGGACGGCTACCTCTGGAAGGTCGCCTACTCCGCTTAACCGGGCGGCGATCATCCGCCGAGTTCGGCGGCGAGCAGCGCGCCCAACTCCCAGCAGGCCTCAAGGTCCGGCCGGCCGACAGTGCCGGTGACGCGGACCGGCGGCCGGACCGCCCGCCACTGCAGGCCGGTGGCGATCGACTCGACCGCGCGGACCGCGCCGCCGGTGTCCGTGCCGCCGTGCACGTACAGGCCGTAGGGCCGCCGCCTCGTCGCTTCCAGGCACGGATAGTAGATGCCGTCAAAGAAGTGCTTGAGGGCACCGGACATATAGCCGATGTTGGCGGGCGTGCCGAGCAGGTACCCGTCGGCCTCGAGCACGTCGGCCGCCGCCGCAGTCAGGGCCGGCCTGATCATCACCTCGACGCCCTCGATCTCGTCAGTCCGTGCTCCGCTGACCGCAGCCTCGAACATCTCCTGCAAGGCCGGCGACGGCGTGTGATGGACGACCAGCAGCCTCGGCATGATCGCTGAGCTTAACCCCGTGGCTCCGCTCTGCTCCACCTCACCGAACGGGGAGCGAGGCTACACCGACCTGACTCCGCCGCTGCGCCGCCACCCCTTCGAGTTGAGTCGGCTCTCCTGCGATACAGCCCGGATGGGCCCTCGTCCGTTCCACCTGGGGCATTCCCCGCCGAACAGCTCAGTCCCGCCAGCGGTACAGGTCACGCAGCAGGGAGATCTCGGCGCCGTGATGGATCAGCTCCTTGTTGATGTGCAGGACGAGACCCTCCATGGGAAACGGGTCAGCTCCTTCCACCGGCCCGACCGGGGGTTTCGCCAGGTCAGTGTCTGAAAGCCCGCGGACCCCCGTGTTCCATTTCTGATATGTCTCGTCGAGCTGCTCGAGCGCCTCGTCAGCGGTCCCCGCGTAGGCGAACGTGTTGAAGTCGACTTCCGGGCCGTCGAAGTACCATCCGACCCGATAGCCCAGGCACCCGACGATGATGTGCGCCAGCCGCCAGGCGATCGTGGTCACCGGCGCCGGCACCGGGTCGGGGGACGCGAAATCCAAGGTCCACTCCCCCGAGCCCCCCGATATCGGCGCGGTCGAGGTGCCGCGCGGCCGGATGCTCCAGCAGCCGCGCACCGGCTCCCAGAAGTACTCCTCATCGGTAAGACCGTCGAGCCGCGGCCGCAGGTGCTCGCGCCAGTGCCAGTCCAGTTGCTCCGCTAGTGCCTCACTTCTCGTCATGGATTCAAACTACTGAGAATTGCCGAAATGACGCGATCTTGTGCGGTGAGCAGTCCGAGGTCGGCGGTAGTTGAATCTGCGGGTTGATGAGCCGCGCGCCCGGGACAGCTGAGAATGCTGAGGTGAGCCGGGTAGACGTAGGCACCGGCTCTGCCCTGCCCGATCCCGGTGGAACTCGGTCGGGTTTCTTGCAGGCCACAGGCGCCGAAGAGTACCTAACACGCTCTGTACCGGGGTGCCCAGCAGCTAGCCGTCGGCCTCGAGTACGTCGACGGCCGCCGCGGTAAGGGCAGGCCTGATCACCACCGCGACGCCCTCGACCTCATCGGTCCGTGCTCCGCTGACCGCGGCCTCGAACATCTCCTGCAGCGCGGGCGACGGCGTGTGATGAACGACCAGCAGCCTCGGCATGATCGCAGAGCTTA
>JASHVM010000543.1:0-3264 GCA_030044595.1 Streptosporangiaceae bacterium | reverse complement strand
CTAGAAGCCGGTCGACCCGGCCCCGCCAAGGACGCGGCCGACGACAGCCGGGTCAGCGAAAGCGGGGAGAACCGCAAGGCCGGGCGCTCTTGGCGATGTTACGCACAGTAGCAGGATGACCGGACATGGGCGTCTCTGGCGTGGAATGGTTCGTGGAATGGCTTGCCGGATAATTCCAGCGCGGCGAGTGTTATCTGCGATTTTCTGTGTCATCGGTGCAGCTAGCGCGTGCGGTGTATAGGGCCGTGCTTCTCATAATCCGTTAGCCGTGGGTTCGAGTCCCACCCGGCCCACCTGCGGTTATACGGTGCATCCGGCGTTAGCTCGTGGGCCGTTGGTCTGCGCTGGCTCGTCGCCACTCGTGCCAGCTTTCAGGTGGCCGCTGGACGGGGCAGCTATCGGCGGGATGCCCTGCTCAGGACGCCGTCGATCACGACATCGATGGCGAACCGAAACCGTTCGCCGGCATTCCCGGCGACCAGCTGAGCGGCGTGGGCAGTAATGAGCGGAAACTCGCCGGCCGGCAGGCGGGCGAAGTTGGCCGTGACTTCGGCGGCCAGTGCGCTGGGGTCGGTGCGCCGCAGCTCGGCCTCGATGGCGGCGTACGTCACCTGGGCCGCGAGGATGTCGGCCGCCCACGCAGCGTCCTGAGCGTCGAGGCCCCCGGCGAGCAAGATTCCCAGGAGGTTCTCCAGCAGCCGCAGAGCCACTTCGGTCTGTGGCGGGTCGACCATGGTCACTGCGGCCATTCCGGGATGCGTGACGAGTTCCGCGCGCACCCGCTCCAGCAGGTTGTGCAGCTGGGCACGCCACCGTGACGGATCGGGCGTTTCCAGCTCGACCGCCCCGATGATGCGATCGAACATCGCCGCCAGCAGGCCGTCACGGCCGTCGACATAGACGTACAGTGACCCGGCTCCGGTATCCAGGGCGGCCGCGACCCGCCGCATCGACACGGCTTCCAGCCCCTCCGCCGTGAGGATCGCCAGGGCGGCGTCGACGATTGCCTCTTCGCTCAGCGGCGCCTTCGCAGGGCGATCGCGAGTCGAGCGGGGGCGGCCCGATGGCTTCATGTGCGGTGGACCTCCAGGTTCTGCGCAGCGGGGCGGCGATCACGCTTGACCCTATCGCCGTGCCTCACATACAGTGTACGTAACGAACAGTGTTTGTGACAAACGCCGTACGCGATGCTTTCGGGAACGGCTCGCTTCTTCCACGAACCAGAAAACCATCATGAACACCGCCCCCACCCCCATCGGCTCTTGCGCCGGAGCGCAGCTCTACAGCATGCGCTGGATCGTGGCGGCCGTGGTGCTGGCCGCCAACACCATGGACCTGCTCGACGCCACGATCGTGAACGTCGCCGGCCCCTCTATTCACCGCGAACTCGGCGGGGGGGCCAGCACGATCCAGTGGCTGAGCGCCGCCTACACCCTGGCCTTCGCGGTCCTGCTGATCGCGGGGGCACGGCTGGGAGACATCTTCGGCCGCCGCCGGATGTTCCTGCTCGGCCTGGTCGGGTTCACCGGCTTCTCGGCCGCCTGTGCCATCTCGCAGGGCATCGGCATGCTCATCGCCTTCCGCGCCCTGCAGGGAGGCTTCGGCGCCCTGATGATCCCGCAGGGCTTCGGCCTGCTGAAGGAAGTCTTCGACGACGAGGAACTGGGCCGGGCAACCCGCCTGTTCGGCCCGTCAACGGGCCTGGCCCTGCTCGGCGCGCCAGTCCTCGCCGGCGCGCTCATCGACGCCAACCTCTGGAACATCGGCTGGCGGCTGGTCTTTCTCATCAACGTGCCGATCGGCCTCATCGCGCTTCCGCTCGCGACCCGGTCGCTGCCGGGCGGGGTCAGCCACCCCGACCTCAAGCTCGACATCGGCGGCGTCTGGCTCGTCGGCCTGGCGCTCGTGGCGATCATCTACCCGCTCATCCAGGGCCAGGCCGACGGCTGGCCAGCCTGGACGTTCGCGCTGCTCGCGGCCGGGGCGGTTCTTCTCTACGTCTTTGTGCGCCACGAGCGACGCCGCAGCCACAACGCCTTGATCGAGCCATCCCTGTTCGCCAACCGCATGTACCTCAGCGGCATCGCGGTCATGCTGTCCCTGTTCGGCGCCTTCGGCGGACTGCTGCTCTGCGTGTCGCTGTACGGCCAGCTCGGCGAAGGATGGTCACCGATCCACGCCGGCCTGACCCTGACCCCGATGGTCGCCGGCCTGATCGGGGGCATGCTCGTGTCGGGCATGCTCGTCAAGCGGCTCGGACGCCACCTGCTCCACATCGGCATCCTGTTCATCGCCGCCGGCACCACCACGCTCGCCCTGACGCTGACTGGCGTGCACAGCGCCTCGACCTGGGACCTCATTCCCGGCCTGCTCCTGGTTGGCGCGGGAGTCGGCATGGTGCTCGGCCAGCTCATTCAGTTCATCATCGCCGCGGTCAGCATGAACGAGGTCGGATCAGCGTCCGGCGTCATGGAAGCATCGCAGCAGCTGTCGACCTCGCTCGGCGTCGCGGTCCTCGGCACCATCTTCTTCGCGATGTTCGAACACCACCCCGCGACCGACGCTCTCCGGATTACCTCCTGGGTCTGCCTCGTCCCCCTGGCAGCCGCCTTCACCTTCGTGTTCCTGCTGCCCAAACACGCGCGGGAAGAAGAAAGACATCGAGAAGGAGGACCGGCGGCACCGGGGGGATTACGAACTGGACCACTGGTAATCAGAGGCGGCCCAACCGTCGGCCATCCACCTTTCAGCACAGAACCTCCAGATCTGCGCTGGCGCCGGTCTACCTGAAGTCGACCTGTGGGCCGCTTAGACCAGGCGGCTAGGTACGGCGGCAATGGAGTCGGCAAAGGTCGGGCGCTAGCAGAAGCGTGCAGTGGCCGCGAGTGACAAGCCGATGGGTTAGGCAGGCCAGTACCGGGCTTTGGGACTAATGCCTCTGTCGCGGGTCCGGGCGGCCCGCGACGGTGGAGGGGTTAGGCCCGATCAGTCTGCTTGGGCGGTGAGGCAGTGATGCGTGTCATTTTCAATGATGCCCAGTTCGACTTCCAGACGCTCCGGCTGCTCGGGTCGGCGGCCTCGGGTGACGCTGAGGCGGGCGAGGTTCTCTCGACCGCGTACCGCATCCGGGAGGGTGACTTCGAGAGCTGGACGGCCGAGTGGCTGAAGACCGCTCAGCGGGTGCACGAGATTGCCGGGCGAAGCCGGGAGCGTGGTCATAGGGTCAGCGCCCGGGAGGCCTATTTCCGGGCTTCGAACTACTAC
>JASHVM010000542.1:0-5169 GCA_030044595.1 Streptosporangiaceae bacterium | reverse complement strand
CAAATCCGTTAGCTGATACGTACTCTGGCCTGCTGCTTCTGGATCGTTGTGGATGCGTACCCTCCCGACTAGTGTTGGGTAGAGTTGCCGAATGTTTGATCGGAGGGCTAGTCATGGCCGTTTATCAGACCGTCGTGGTTGGCACGGACGGGTCGGACTCCTCATTCCGCGCCGTGGAGCGCGCCGCCGAGGTAGCGCATGAGTCGGCCGCGAAGCTCGTGATCGTGTGCGCATACGGGGACCAATACAAGCTCCTCGGCCCCGGTCCGTCTGAAAATACGGTGCGCACGGCCAGCGAACGCGCGGCGGCGCGCGGCGCCAGCGATATCGAGCAGGTCGTAGTCGAAGGCGAGCCGGTCAAGTCCTTGATCAGCGCGCTCGGCGAGCACAATGCCGACTTGCTCGTGGTCGGCAATAAGGGACTGAATAGGATGGCCGGGCGGCTGCTCGGCTCGGTTCCCGCAGATGTGTCACGACGCGCGCCATGTGATGTCCTAATAGTGCATACCGTGCCGTAACGGCCTGGACGTGGCCGGTCGGTGGCATCGAACTGCGGCGGCCGGATGTGAACCGGCGATCGCGGTAGGGACCGCCCTTGCGGGCGGCCCCCCGCGCAGATCCCAGCGTGCGCTGCTAACGCACTGGGCTCCTGCCTAGGGTGCGAACGTGAAGGCGCTCGTCGGGGTAGGGGTGCAGTATGCGGGGTGGCAGGAGCCACCGCGCCGCGAGGCGGTTCATCCGGTTCCAGTTCAGGTAGCCGCGCTGGCTGCGGCTTTGCAGAGCCGCGCGCCAGTGCCGGGTCACCTGCGTCCGGACGGCCCGGATGTTGCCGGGCACCGCGTAGTAGGCCATGTGGCCGCGTACCACGCTGCCCAGCCACCGCCCTTGCTCCGGGACGGGCTCGTGCCGGCGCTGCTTGAGCTGGTCTTTGACCTGTTTCAGCTTGGCCCGCATCCGCTTGGAGATGGTGATCCGCCTGACCTGGAAACGTCCCACTCTCGTCTTCGCGCAGGTGTGCGTGAAACCGAGGAAATCGAACGTCTCCGGCTTCCCGGCGCCTCGCGCCGCCCGGCGCACGGCCGCGAACCGGCCGAACTAGATCAGGCGCGTCTTGCCCGGGCGCAGCTCCAGGGCGAACCTTGCGAACCAGTCGCGGAGGTCCCGCAGGAACTGCCTGGCGTCTCCCAGATGCTCGAACCCGGCGTTGAAGTCGCCGGCCAAACGCATGATGATCATGTCGCCGCGCGCGTGCCGCCGCCTCCACCACCCGGCCCGCAGGTCAAGGACATAGTGCAGGTAGACGTTCGCCAGCAGCGGGGATGGCTCATCGTGGAAAGGATAGCGGCACAGGCCCGGACGGCCTGCGACCTGGCACGTGCGGTTTACGCATTACGAGAAGGATAAGGGTCGTCCACGGCTGTCCACCAATGACATCCAGGCCCGGTTACCTGCTTCTTCCTGGCGGTTGATTCCAGTCGCGTCCAAGCCCGTCCCCGGGGCCGTTGTTAGCACTGGCGTTGGCCAGATCGTCGCGACTGAGCTTCCACATAGAGCGGAAGCCCGGCCAGCGGGTGACCGGCTCCACTGTGGAAGTGGATCAGATGTCGCGCCACAGAACCCGGGTTCGCCCAAGTGCGGCAGCGGCGAGGCCGATGATCTCCCTGGGCACGCCGTCGTTGGCAGCAGCATCGAGGCTGTCGTAATCGTGCAGGCCGGCGGCCCAGCCGTCGTTGCAGGGCGCGGTAAAGACGGCGATGCGGCCGCGCCTGGTCAGGGCGACGCCCCAGTAAGCGCCAGCGTCGTAGCCGGGCTCGCCGGTACGGGTTTTGGCTGGGTCCGGTTCCACCAGCCAGCGGCCGGTGAACCCGACCGTGAGGGCGGGCTCGCCGACGGCGACGGTGATCTCCTCCATGTCGCGGCTCACCTGACGGATGCGCTCGCGGGCGGCCTGGATCGGCGGCGAGCCGGGTCCCAGCCCCATCGATTCGCCGCCGATGAAGTAGCCGACCAGGTTGCCGCCCTGCTCGTCGCCGTCCTCGTACTCGAGCACCCAGCCGAGTTCCCAGTGGGGTCCGACCGGATAGCGCTTGTAGGTCAGCATCGGCTTGCCCCAGTCGAATCCGGGCCATGTCGCCGGATCGAGGTCGGCCTGCTCGCGCTCGACGTAGACCAGGATGTCGTCGGCATCCTCGATGACGCGCAGCCTGTTGACCTCCTCGCGCAGGGCACGCTGGCAAACCGCCGAGATCGCGATATCCCGCCGGCGGACCTCCTCGGCGAGGGCACCGGGCACGGAGATGTTCATCCGCATGGACAGCCCCCCAGGGTGTGTAACACTTACACAACCCACACGTTACACAACGAATGTACAACAGCGTCCAGGCTCACGGCTCCGGAGTCTGTAGGTCCCGCGGCGTGCTCGGCTGCGAGGATCAGGAGCAGATCTGCCGCTCGGTCAGCGCCTGGCCCGCGGAGTCGTGCCGACGCCGGCCGCATGAGTCCTACGGGTTTGCGCTTCGTCACATGCGGCATGGGCCTCTTTGTCCCGAAGGCTAAGTGATACGCGCATGGCCTCTGCCGGTACCGGGTCTACCGGCTAGTACCTGTCTGCTGAAGTCCGCCAGTGCCCGCCTAAGACCAGATGGGTTGTCACTCGGCTTGGCCGGCTTACAAGCCGAGCTCGGCGGGTAGCCAGCGGCCAGGCGACCACTCGTCCCGGCACTGCACGCGCGATACGGTGACAGCGGGAGCCTCGCTGCAAAGGAGGACAGGAATGGCACGCACACCGCAAGAAGTGTTTCAGCATCATGCCTGGGCATTGGGTGCAGGCGACTTGGACGAGATCGTCGCTGACTACTCCGACACCGCTGTGCTCATTACCCCGGCGGGCGTCATGCGGGGCCAGGACGGCATCCGCCAGGCGTTCACCCAGGTGCTGGCCGACCTGCCGAACGCAGCCTGGGACCTGAAGACGCAGATCTACGAAGGCGACGTGCTCTTCCTGGAGTGGGCCGCGACCTCCTCAGCGACCAGGGTCGAGGACGGGATCGATACCTTCGTCTTCCAGGACGGGCTGATCCGGGTGCAGACGGTGCGCTTCACACTGCAGCGCACGAGCTGAGCCGCGGTGTGCCGGTGGATCTTCACCTGCCCGTTGGGCAGCGGCTCGGCCGAGATGTGTTTAAGCAGACTGGCGGCTGGACCAGTGGTCGGCAATGCGGGGCACGACGGCAAGCAGCAGCCAGCAGTATTTGGCAGCATTGGGATTCACCCAGGCAATGCCGATCGACAAGGCGATGACCAGGACGCTTGCGGCAACGCGGTACTCGGCCGCCCGCGTTTCCTGCGCGGTCTCGGCGGTCACCAGATCCTTGCGGCGGCCGTAAATTACGGTCAGCTGGGTCGCCACGGTGGCGAGCAAGAGGTTCGCCGCGAAGATGTCGACGGCGAGCGGATTGGCGGAGAACTCGCCGAGCAGGTCGCTGGTGAAAGGATCGGCGGATCCTAGCTGTGATCTTGTCCTGGAAAACAGCGTCTTGCGAGGCGGGAGACCTTCACGCGCCGTCCCTCGACCATCCTGGCCGGCTGCACCGCTCAGCGCGCAATCGGCTAGGGCCGAAGGTCCCGAACCAGGCGCAGCCGGGCGCCGGCGCTGACCCCGACGCGGCAGCGGGCACGTCAGCTACCGGTAGTAGCCCAGCAGCCGCCGCACGCCGACATCGAACTGGCAGAGCTCGGCCAGGATGTCCGCCCGATGAGCGAACGCCGTGACGTCGCCCCGCGTCAGCGACTCCCAGCACAATCCATCCGCCAGGGCCATCGCCCGCGCGGTCGCCGAGGCCAGCCCACTCGCCGGGCCGGTCTCCACGTCGGCACGCAGGCGCGCCACGTCCGGCATCACGGCCGGGTCAGCCGCGGCCTGCAACTGCTCCAGGCGCACGGACAGCTCGCCCCTGAGGTATTGCCAGGTCATCTCGACTGCCGTCCGGCACGGCTGCCCCGCACGTGCGCTATGGTCTCCGCCACGGCGAGCCCACCTCCCGGCCAGCCCGGAAACCATGATTTTATCCCCGGGCTACGCAGGCGGGCCAGATGCCAAGCAGCGTTGTCGGTGGTCGCGCATGCGAGCGGTTGTGTTCCCGTTGCTGTACGTTCTGCTGTACGAGTGGACACTTCAGCGTCAGGGCAGGCTTGTGCCGAGCGCCTTACCAGGCGGCGTAGGGTCGCTCGCGCCGCTCGATGTGGTGGTCATAGTCGCGGTGCTCAAGCACCCGGCCTTGGTCATCAAAGCGCAGCACGCTCACTCCCGCGTAGGTGAGTTCCTGGTCTTGCTCGGTCCAACTGGCCCACCACTCGACCGCGGCCCGGCCGCCTGAGACGATCGGCGGGCCGAACCGGCACTCGATATCCACCTCGACCAGGAAGTTGTCGGTGAGATAGCGGCGGACGCCAGCCAGGCCCACGCCGGGCTGGCGGAATGGAGTCGGGTGATGCACCGCGGTGTCGGCGTACAGCGCGGCGATGGCCTCGACGTCACGCCGCGGCCAGGCGCGCGCCCAGGTGTCTGCCCAGCGGCGGGCGGCAGTTTCAGCATCCATGCCAGTGATTGAAGCAGAAGCAAGGCGCAACATCGGGGAAGCCACCCAACCCCGCGAAGACCAGTAGATGACGGTCCCACGGCTACTCAAACTTGGGCGCGCTTCCGCCTGGCCGATGCTGGCGGGCTAGTCAGGCTCGCCGACGCTTGTCCATGAGCCGCAAGATCATCGGGGTAAAGATCAGCTGCATGGCCAGTTCCATCTTGCCGCCGGGCACCACGATGCTGTTGGGCCGGGACATGAAGGAGTCGTGCAGCATCGACAGCAGGTAGGGAAAGTCGATGCCCCGCGGATCGGCGAAGCGGATGATGACGAAGCTCTCGTCCGCGGTCGGGATGAACCGGGCGATGAACGGGTTGGAGGTGTCGACGGTGGGCACCCGCTGGAAGTTGACGTGGGTGCGGGAGAACTGCGGGCAGATGTAGTTCACGTAGTCGGGCATCCGCCGCAGGATCGTGTCCATGATCTCTTCGGTGGTGTACCCGCGCTGGCTCTTGTCGCGGTGGGCCTTCTGGATCCATTCCAGGTTGATGATCGGCACCACGCCGATCAGCAGGTCGGCGTGCTGGGC
>JASHVM010000541.1:0-2536 GCA_030044595.1 Streptosporangiaceae bacterium | reverse complement strand
GCGATCACCCTCAACGCGGTCAATCCCGGCCCGGTCGACACCGGGTACGCGCCGCCTGAGGTGTACGAAGCCGTACGCCGCCGGTTCCCTCAGCGACGTTGGGGCCGCCCCGACGACCCCGCGCGCCTGATTGCCTGGCTGACCACCGACGAGGCCGCCTGGATCACCGGCCAGGTCATCAACAGCGAAGGCGGCTTCCGCCGCTGGGATTGACTCCCGTCCCGGATACGGCCACCCTCACCCGCGAGATGAGGACACCGGCCCGCGCGGCCGGCACAATCCGCGGGTGTGAACGGCGGGCCGCGGCCGGCTTCACCATCGACTGGGCGCTGGAAAAACTCCAGGCGGCGATGACGGCACAGAGCTAGGCAACCGCCGACGTGGCCCGTCCGATAGTGCATGCTGGGCATCAGGCGGAAAGCGGTGATAGCGCGGGACAGGATGATGCCGTGTCAGTAAGCGATCGCACGCCGGCCCGGCCGCCGCAGGGGGCGACGCCGGTGACGGACAGCATGGTCTGGATACCAGGGGCGACCTTCGTGATGGGCTCGGATCGCCACTATCCCGAGGAAGCCCCCGTCCGCAAGGTCACCGTCGACGGATTCTGGATCGATCCCGGCCCGCTCACCAACCGGGAGTTCGGCCGGTTCGTGCGCAAGACCGGCCACGTCACGGTCGCGGAACGCCCCCCCGAAGCCGCCGATTATCCCGGCGCGAAGCCCGAGATGCTGGTCCCGTTCTCCGCGGTGTTCGTGCCGCCCCGGCACCGGGTCAGCCTTGCCGATCCGCACAACTGGTGGAAGCCGGTTTCGGGCGCGGACTGGCGGCACCCGCAGGGTCCCGGGAGCTCTATCCGCAACAAACCGGACCATCCGGTGGTGCATGTCGCCTGGGCCGACGTCGCCGCGTACGCCAGCTGGGCGGGCAAGCAACTCCCCACCGAAGCCGAATGGGAGCTGGCCGCGCGCGGCGGGCTGGACGGTGCCGAGTTCGCCTGGGGCGACGAGCTCAACCCCGGGGGACAGTGGATGGCCAACACCTGGCAAGGCGAATTCCCAGTCCAGGACACCGGGGCCGACGGCTACCAGGGAACCTCGCCGGTCGGCGCGTTCCCGGCCAACGGCTACGGCGTGTTCGACATGATCGGCAACGTCTGGGAGTGGACGTCGGACTGGTACTCAGCTGAGGCGACCCCGGCGCCCGCGTGCTGCACCGCCGACGCGCGCGACCAGAGTATCGACCGGCATGACCCGGCCCGCATCCCGCGCCGGGTCATGAAGGGCGGCTCGCACTTGTGCGCCCCGAACTACTGCCGCCGCTACCGCCCGGCCGCCCGGATGGCTCAGCCGATCGACACCTCAACCAGCCACCTGGGATTCCGCTGCGTCGTCCGGGCCGCGCCGAGCGCCACCGGGGACAGCCCGTCGGAACCCGCCTGACCTGAAGAAATACTGCGGTGACCGGGCGACGGCGGTGCTCGCGCACCGCGGTGGCTACCACCGGTCCTCATGTGCCCGAACGGATCAGGCAAGACAACCACGATCCGGATGCTGCTCGGTCGGGCGGGACATCACGCTCTGGCCGGGTGACCGCTACCGGCCCCAGTGGCGGCGGAGGTGCGGGACCAGGTCCTCGGGGCGCTCCTCGGGGAAGAAGATCTTCGCCCCGTCGATCTCGATGACCTCGCGTGCCCCGGGGATCATGTCGCGCAGGTAGTAGGCCCACTTGACGGCGAACATCGGATCCGCGGTGCCCCAGACCAGCACGGTCGGCACCTCCAGGGCGCGCAGCTGGCCGCCGACGGCCTCTATGTCGGCCGGGTCGAGCGAGGCGATCAGCCGCTCGACGTCACGGGCGCGCTCGATGGTCCCGGCGGTGCCGGTGAGGTAGTCCCGCCAGGCGTCCTGGGCGACCCGGTCGGGGTGTTGGTAGCCCACGCTCAGCGGATGCGCCGGCCAGGTCTCCGGGTTCGCGGCGAGCTGGACCATCAGCGGCGCTAGCTCGCCCTGCCGCGCCTGTTCGATGAACGGCGCGAAGTCCGGCGGCGGGAAGTTGCCCTCGCAGTCGCAGTTGGTGAGCGTGAACGTCCGGATCTTGCCCGGGTGGCGGGCGGCGAAGATCTGCGCGATCGCGCCGCCGGTGTCGTTGCCGACCAGGTCGACCTGGCCGAGCCCGAGGCCGTCGCACAGGTCGGGGAGCGCCTGGGCCAGCGCGGCCGCGGACATGTCGTCGCGGGCCGGGCTGGCGCCGTGCGCGGGCAGGTCGACAGCGATGCACCGGCTGGTGTCGCTCAGGTCCTCGATGACCTGCCGCCACAGCGCGCCGCTGGTGCCGAGGCCGTGTACGAACAGCGCCGCCGGCCCCGTCCCGAACTCGGTGTAGGCGATCCCGCCGGACCGGGTGGCCAGGGGTCGGCGGTGAGAGAGGAACGTGTTCACGTCCATGAGAGCATCTCCTATCATTGACATACCGACTGTCGGTTCTATTAGATACATACCAACAGTCGGTATGTCAAGCCTCCGGCGCCGAGTTCATC